>NZ_JAUBUC010000003.1:0-163659 GCF_036705285.1 Microcoleus sp. B4-C1
GTCCCGCCCGTCCTTTTTGGACGGGCGGGACGCCCATCCCACAATCTTGTGGAAGTTATTTAATTCTCATTCCTTAGCTAAAGTCCCTATTTTTTTGTTGATTAAAGGGGCGGATTTTCGGCAAATCTCGATCGCTCTTTAATCCAATCGAGTAAAATAGGATTGACCAATTCCGGCGCTTCATCCTGGGGACAATGGCCCACTCCCTCCAAAGGAATAAACTTTTCAACAGCCGGAAACTTTGCCAATTCTCGCCCCAAGGCGATCGGCTCCCAAGGGTCATCCGTACCCCACAAAATCAAAGCAGGACAGCTCAAACGCGGCAACAAATCCTCCGGTAGCGGGCCTTGAGAATAACTGATAAAGGCCACAAATACTTCAACTGCGCCGCTGTCTTTAGCAGGTTCCAGCAGCATATTTACCAGTTCGTCGCTGACAGCTTCAGGACGGTGATAAGCTTGCAAAAGCACTTTTTTTACTGTTTTTGGCGTTGCTAATTGTTTAAAAAATAATTGACTTATCCACTTGACATTTAAAATTTTTTGTGCAATTGGCGCTCCAAAACTGCGATACCAAGGCAATTCGGCACGTTTGCGATCGTGCAGCAAGCGTAGGGAACAATTGAGTAAAATTACGCCAGAAGCAATATCGGGAAAATCCACTGCTGCTTGCATAATTGCCACACAGCCGATCGAATTTCCCACCAAAAAAGCCGGCCCGCCCGCAACTTCCCGACAAAAATCAGCAATTAGCTGACCCCAAGTTTCAAAAGTATAGTCAATCTCAAGCTTGGGCGCGGGTTTAGCAGAACCGCCAAAACCGATGAGGTCGATCGCATAACAGCGACAATCAGCAGCCAGCGCCGGCAAATTCTTGCGCCAGTGGCCCCAAGACGCACCGAAACCGTGGACGAACACCACCGCAGGCCCCTGGGAACCAGCAGCCTGGTAGCAAATCGGAAAGCCTTTCCACAGCCAAGTTTGAGGCGAAATAAGTGTTGACAAAGCGGGAGTAGAAGATGTCATGCGATTTTAGATTTTAGATTTTAGATTTTAGATTGGGCATGGGGCATGGGGCATGGGGCATTGTTAGCTGCTGACTGCTGACTAATGACTAATGACTAATGACTAATGACTAATGACTACTTTGCAGTTAGAGCCGATAGTATGTCACGATTAAACCTGCTGACTTCTTTGCTGTATTAAAATTTCCCTTATGCCAACGATCGTTTCCACTGCCGTCGTACCATTTCTGGGGTCTGAAATTGTACCCGACTACGACACCGCCAAAGTAGTAATCTTACCAATTCCCTACGAAGCTACCACCACTTACCGCCGGGGGTGCGAAAACGGGCCGGCTAAACTTCTAGAAGCTTCTCATCAACTCGAGTGCTACGACGAAGAATTGGATGCCGAAGTTTGCTACGATGTCGGAATTTATACAAAAGAGCCGATCGCCGATACCCGCAACAGACAACCAGTTTCATCCTCAGAAATGCTGCAAGTAACCCAAGCAGCAGTCCACCAGCTAGTTACCGAAAATAAATTTGTCATCTCCCTCGGAGGCGAACACAGCATCACTGCCGGCGTTGTCGAAGGTTATCGCCAAGCATACCCAAACGAACCTTTCACAGTCGTGCAAATTGACGCCCACGGCGACTTGCGACACGAATACGAAGGCTCGATTCACAACCACGCCTGCGTGATGCGGCGTGTTGTCGATATGGGCTTACCGACACTGCAAATCGGGATTCGCGCTATCTGCAAGGAAGAAGCAGACTTGATTAAAGCAAAACAGCTAAACGTGATTCGAGCCAGAGAAATCGCTACTCAACCGGATTGGGCCGATCGGGCAATTGCCAGCATAACAACTAAGCGAGTATTTTTGACGATCGACTTAGACGGCATCGATCCGACTTTAATTCCAGGGGTGGGAACACCCGAACCGGGCGGGTTAAATTGGTATTCCCTCACCGCATTTTTGCGTCGCATCTTCGAGTCCTACGAAGTAATTGGGTGTGACATTATGGAATTAGCACCTATTGTAGATTCTGTAGTCTCAGAATTTACCGCCGCCAAATTAGCATACAAACTTATTGGATACCAAGCTCTGGCTCAAGGTTGGCTAAAGCCAGACGAGGGATAAATCGCGAAGCACGAATCACAATAGGCTGTTGGCAAGGCTAGAATTAAGCTAAAGCCAAACAACAGCCAATTTTATTCGTGCTGACAGTTTCATCTTTCATGCTGGCAAATACTGCTCTTCACCTCCTGAAAACATGAGTTTACTAATGGATACAACGGGTACTCCCATTAACGGCTACGCTCCCGATTTTGAACTGCCGGGAGTTGACGACGAAGTTCACCATTTAGCTCGATATTTAGAAAAATTTCGGGCGATCGCGGTGATATTTATGTGCAATCATTGCCCTTACGTGCAGTTGTATCTCAATCGTATGAAAGAACTTCAAGCAGATTTTCAAGATCGAGATGTTACTTTAATCGGGATTAATGCTAATGATGCAAACCAGTATCCCGACGACAGTTTTGAGAATATGAAAATTTTTGCCGCCAACAATCAACTCAACTTCCCGTACATCCGGGATGTTGCTCAAGATGTGGCTGAAAGTTTTGGGGCTTCTAAAACCCCGGAGGTTTTTTTGTTAGACCAAGACGGCAAACTGCGCTATAAAGGTTTAATTGACGACAACGCTGACGATCCGGCGGCGGTGCAGGTTTCTTATCTGCGGAGTGCGATCGACCAATTGCTCAACAGTCAACCCGTTGAGCCTTCAACTACAGAGGCGATAGGCTGTTCCGTCAAATGGCGATCGTAGGCAGATTTAAAATTAACGTTCCCGCACTAATTATTAACTGGTTCCCTGGCTGTGCCTGGGAACCTATCTCCAGAGGCTCTGCCTCGTCAAAGACTGGATGAAAATTGGAGGTACAGCCTCCGAATCTGCTTTACTAGGCAGAGCCTGGTAAGGAGTAAAAAGATTCAAAACAATTGTCTGTGAACTTAAAAAGTAGACGTATTCCCAACTTAATTTTCGCAGTCGCCTTCCTGCTAGCACTGCTGATTAGTTGGAACTTATTTAAGAACTTTTCCTCAGTCGATACGTTGCAGCGCACCTCCTTAAACGTATCCGCTGCTATCAGTCTCTCGAAAGCTTTAGGGGAAATCAAAACTGTTTATCAAAGCAGTAATCCGAATTTTACTATTACTTATAATTTTGGTGCTTCCGGTGCTCTAGAACAGCAAATTCAGCAGGGAGCACCGGTAGATGTATTTTTCAGCGCCGCCACCAACCCAATGGATGCTTTGCAGCAATCTAACCTGCTAATTAACGACACGCGCCGCAATTTGCTGACAAATCGCCTAGTTTTGATTACTCCCAAAAATGGTGTTGCTTTGAGCGATTTCAAACAGTTGACAGATGCCAGAATCAAGAAAATTGCGATCGGCGAACCGAAGAGCGTACCTGTGGGCCAATACGCTCAGGAAATGTTAACTAAGCTTGGATTGTGGGGGCAAATACAGCCAAAATTAGTGCTAGGAAATAACGTCCGCCAAGTGCTGACATTCGTCGAAAGCGGTAACGTTGATGCTGGTATAGTTTATGCGACTGACGCCACAGCCTCCGACAAAGTAACTGTGCGGCTAACGGCTGCCGAAAATTTGCATTCGCCCATTGTTTATCCGCTGGCAGTTATCAGAAACAGCCGCAATCCGGCCGCTGCGAAAAGGTTTGTTGACTTTCTGGGGGGCGATCGGGCTAAAATAGTATTTCAGAAATATGGGTTTGGGATGGCTCGCCAATTAGTCTCATACAACTGAGATGTTGCACCATTCTCAATTACTTGTTTAGCAACAGGCTTTCCGGCCTGTTCCACAAGAAAATTCACTCTTTGTGGAACAGGCCGGAAAGCCTGTTCTTGAGAATGGTGCAAAATGTGAGATACAACCAAATTTTGTAGGGGCGGGTTCACCAACAATATCTAATTCCCGCCAACAATCTATATAAACCCGCCCTCACACAACAGATAACCTTGTGTATTCAAAGAGATACATTTCGATTTGCCGTTGGGTGGGGGCGGGTTTACGAAATTATTGGTATTAGCCGAAGATTGTTGGTAAAACCCGCCCCTACGAGCGAATCCCCAAATTATACATTTTGATTTATCTGTGTGTGGGGGGGTTTAGGAAATTATTTGTTTGAGGCAATTATTGTTAGTGAAACCCGTCCCTACGATTTATGGAATTTGATATTTCTCCGCTCTGGATATCTCTAAAATCCTCCGCTATTGCGACATTTATCACCTTTTTCATGGGAATAGCCGCCGCCCGGTGGATGCTTTCAACTCGCATCAGAGGTAAAGCTTTGATTGAAGGGATTTTAATTTCTCCCTTAGTTTTGCCGCCGACAGTAGTGGGATTTTTGCTGCTGCTGCTGTTTGGGAGAAATGGGGCGATCGGGCAATTTTTGCTACAATTCGACTTAACTATAATTTTCACTTGGCAAGCGGCCGTCATTACTGCCACAGTTGTATCATTTCCCCTCATGTACAAAACTGCTTTGGGAGCTTTTGAGCAAATTGATGCGAATCTTCTCAATGCAGCCCGCACTTTGGGAGCCTCGGAGTGGCAAGTCTTTTGGCGCATTATGTTGCCGCTAGCATGGCCGGGAATTTTAGCAGGAACTATTCTCGCATTTGCCCGCGCTTTGGGTGAATTCGGCGCGACGTTGATGTTAGCGGGGAATATTCCCGGACAAACTCAAACTATCCCGATGGCAATTTATTTTGCTGTGGAAGCTGGGGATATGAGGCAAGCTGCTATTTGGGTTTTGATTATTCTGAGTATTTCTTTGAGCGTGCTAACTGCTGTTAATTTTTGGACTGATTTACAAAGGAGATCGCCCAAACCGAATTCGAGTTATAGATTGCAATCAAATCTTCCTAAAGTCGCGTCTAGTTTTACCGCAAAACCCCAACAACAACCGAAAAACGGACTTTGTTTAAGCATTTTTAAACCTCTCTCCAGCTTTGCCTTGGATGTCGGCTTCGATATCGGCCCGGAAGTGCTGGGAATTTTGGGCGCGTCGGGTTCGGGAAAAAGCATGACTCTGCGCTGCATCGCTGGTTTGGAAACTCCAATGAGCGGTAAAATTGCAGTCAATGGCAGGGTTTTATTTGACTCCGCACAGGGCATTAATGTAGCTTCTAAAGACCGCCGCATCGGTTTTTTGTTTCAAAACTATGCTTTATTTCCTCACCTGACTGTTGCTCAAAATATTGCGTTTGGCTTGCAGCATTTATCTGAAAGCGAGCAAGAACTTCGGGTAAAAGAACAACTAATTTCGGTGCAAATGTCGGGACTGGAAAATCGCTACCCGCACGAACTTTCGGGGGGCCAACAGCAGCGGGTGGCTTTGGCTAGGGCGATCGCCCCTTCTCCAGAATTGCTGCTGTTAGACGAACCGTTTTCTGCTTTGGATACTCACTTGCGGAGTCAACTGGAACGGGAGTTAATGCTGACG
Source organism: Microcoleus sp. B4-C1 (assembly GCF_036705285.1). Taxonomy (NCBI): domain Bacteria; kingdom Bacillati; phylum Cyanobacteriota; class Cyanophyceae; order Oscillatoriales; family Microcoleaceae; genus Microcoleus; species Microcoleus sp. B4-C1. The sequence continues at coordinate 5,543 of NZ_JAUBUC010000003.1, forward strand.
CTGGCTAATTATCGGGGAATTACTTTGTTTGTGGGCCACAATTTAGAGGAAGTTTACCGGGTATGCAGAAATCTGTTGGTGTTGGCTGAGGGAAAGCCGATCGCCTTTGATACAAAACAGAACATTTTCGATCGCCCTGCCAATTTCACCGTCGCCCAGTTGACTGGCTGTAAGAACTTCTCTGCGGCTAAACCGATCGCAGAAACTCTCGTGGAGGCGATCGACTGGGGCTGTACTCTGACTGTAGTCGAACCAATTCCCAAATCTCTAGTTTCTGTGGGAATTCGGGCTCATCAACTGAGTTTTGTTCGCGGGTGCGATCGTGAAAATACTTTTGCTTGTTGGATCGCCTCGACTGTGGAAACTCCGCACCGGGTGACATTATATCTCAAATTGCACTCGCCTCCCAATGATTCCCAAGATTATCACTTGCAAGCCGAAGTTTTCAAGGAAAAGTGGAGGGCTATTAAAGACAATCCTTTTCCCTGGTATGTTCATATCGAGCCAATTAGGTTAATATTAATGGAAGCATGAGTTAACTAGCAATATACCGTTAACCGTCAACACTCAACAGCTAAATACATCTTAACCAAACATCAAATCATGACTCAACAAGTTAAAAAAACCGACGCAGAATGGCAACAACAACTCACGCCAGAACAGTTTAAAGTCACCCGCAAAAAAGGAACGGAAAGAGCTTTTAGCGGCGAGTATCACGACAACAAAAAGCCCGGAATTTATAATTGCATTTGCTGCGGTACGGAGCTATTTAAATCAGAAACAAAGTTCGATTCCGGTACTGGTTGGCCGAGTTTCTACGCTCCAGTTAGCGAAGAAAATGTCAAGTGTGAGTCCGATAACACCTTGTTCATGCGCCGAACAGAGGTACTGTGCGCTGTTTGCGACGCTCATCTCGGTCACGTATTTAACGACGGGCCCAAACCTACCGGTCAGCGTTACTGCATGAATTCTGCTGCTCTTAATTTCGTTCCCAAGGATTGATTCTTTTAGGGGCTAGCTAGAAGCCCAACCCCTACTCCCCACAAAAAATCAATCCGGTTGTGGAACAGGCATCTTGCCTGTTCACCTAGCATTCACTGAGAAAAAATCAATCCGGTTGTGGAACAGGCATCTTGCCTGTTCACCTAGCATTCACTGAGAAAAAATCAATCCGGTTGTGGAACAGGCATCTTGCCTGTTCACCTAGCATTCACTGAAAAAAATAAATCCGGTTGTGGAACAGGCATCTTGCCTGTTCACCGGCGCAGCCCGCGCCACAAACAAATTCTCTTGCTACACAAGCAGGATGCCTGTTCCGGGCAATTGATGTTCAAAATGCACCCGTACTGCTATCTTATGGTGGAGGCAAAAAGAGTAAAAAAATAGTGGCGGCATGGGGATGGTATATCAGCGAGTTTTGCTGAAGCTCAGCGGTGAAGCGCTGATGGGCAGCTTGGGCTACGGCATCGATCCGATAGTCGTTCAGTCGATCGCCCAGGAAGTGGCCAAAGTCGTGTCCCAAGGCATTCAAATCGCGATTGTTGTCGGTGGTGGCAACATTTTTCGCGGGGTGAAAGCTGCTTCGGCAGGGATGGATCGGGCAACTGCGGATTATGTGGGCATGATTGCTACGGTGATGAATGCTATCACTTTGCAGGATGCCCTGGAACAAGCAGGAGTGCCAACGCGGGTGCAATCGGCGATCGCCATGCAAGAAGTAGCTGAACCCTACATCCGGCGGCGGGCAATTCGCCACCTTGAAAAAAAACGGGTAGTGATTTTTGGTGCCGGTTCTGGCAACCCTTTTTTTACTACTGATACTACAGCCGCTTTGCGGGCGGCTGAAATTGATGCAGAGGTGATTTTTAAAGCTACTAAGGTAGATGGGGTGTACGATTCCGACCCCCACCTCAACCCCAACGCGCGCAGGTATCAAACCCTCACCTATGCCCACGTCTTGAATCAAGATTTGCGGGTGATGGACAGTACGGCGATCGCCCTTTGCAAAGAAAATAATATTCCTATTATGGTATTTGACCTCTCGGTGTCGGGCAACATCTACCGAGCTGTAATGGGAGAATCTATTGGAACTCTTGTCGGAGGTTTTTGTGAAGTTAGCTGAAGCAGAAGATCATATGCAAAAGGCAGTTGAGGCTACTCAACGGTCTTTTAATACTATTCGGACGGGACGGGCCAACGCCTCCCTCCTCGATCGAGTCATGGTAGATTACTACGGTTCTCCAACTCCGATCAAATCCCTTGCCAACATCGGCACGCCGGATGCGACTACGATCAACATTCAACCGTTCGATCGCACAGCGCTTACCTCGATCGAAAAAGCAATTTCCCTGTCCGATGTAGGACTCGTTCCCAACAACGACGGTTCAGTTATTCGCTTGAACATTCCGCCGCTGACGAGCGACAGACGCCAAGAATTTGTCAAAATGGCCAGTAAGTTTGCTGAAGAAGGTAAAGTTGCAATTCGCAATATCCGCCGCGATGCCGTTGACTCGATTCGCAAGCAGGAAAAAAGCAGCGATATCTCTAAAGATGAATCCCGCGACTTGCAAGATAAAATTCAAAAGCTGACGGACAAGTACGTTGCCAAAATAGAAGAAGTTCTGGCAGCCAAAGAGAAAGATATCACGACTGTTTAGGGAATGGGAAATTGGGCATGGGGAATAGGAAGAGTTTTGAGATTGTTCAGAGCCGGCCGCGAACAACGAGCAGACGCTTAGTCATTTGTGAGTTGTGAGTTAAAAACTCAAGATTTAACACTCATTAACTTACCAATTCCTCCTGCCCCATGACCAATCACCCATTACCAGTTGTCCGGTGAAGGAATTCGTCCTGCCATTTTTAGTGGATTTAAGGCTGCTGAGGCGATCGATCGAGCTCTTGGAGGTGCCGACGACGCTAAGGAGCCTTACACTCAATCGATCGCCCAAGAATGGAACACTCATCTGATTTGGGCCAGTCGCTTGGCTAGAGCATTCTATCAGTTTACAGGAGCTGCTTACAGAGCGGGCGTCAAATTGCCGATGACTACTCAGTTGATGAGCCAAATTTTGTGTGGCGAACTGCGTTAGGCCGATATCGCTAACCGCGCTTTTCAAAAGCTCATGCCGTTTTATAATCAAGGAAGAGGGAATAATACATATTCTTAAATCCCCATTACTTATTCTTTATTTCAAATTCTTACTCGTTAATTTAAAAATAGGAATTACGCACTATTCCTCAGAAAGCCAGTTGATTCCTAGATTTTTCGTTTCCCAACCCGATTAATTCCAATAAACTCGGTTCAAAAGCGTAAGGAATGAATTAAATAACTTACAATGCGTGATGGTTCTTGTGGGATGGGCGTCCCGCCCGTCCAGAAAGGGCGGGCGGGACGCCCATCCCCTACTCCCCACAAACTTGTGTAAATTATTTAATTCGCGATCCTAAATGCTATTTTAAATAAAGTCGATGCGAGGATTTTTTAATACAAGCCCCGCGCTGCTCATAGAATCAATCTCAAATACTCCTGGAGGCAAAAAGTGGTTTGAAACGTTACTAAGAGCGCCGTAAGGCGCTTCAGGGACACCCTGAATAATTACATTCTACCTAAATCCTGTAAAATATAGCCATCCTAAATCATTTGTAAATTTCTTACTCCCTCCCCTTGATAAGGGGAGGGTTGGGGTGGGGTCAAAAATTTACGACTCCTGCAAGGATTGCTATATATAATCTCAAATCTAATGATAATTTATTTTTATAAAGTAGAGGAGCCTTACGGCTGCTTTTCTAATTTTTCACTACACGACATTTCTCTGCACGGTCAATATTGGTTGACGGTGGAACATTACTATCAAGCCCAAAAATTTGTCAGCACCGATCAAAGATTAGTGGCGGCGATTCAAGCCGTAGCAACTCCTCAAGAAGCCGCTAAATTAGGTCGCGATCCCAACCACCGGATTCGCGCTGATTGGGAAGCCGTGAAAATTCCCATTATGCGCGAAGCAGTTTTAACTAAGTTTCTCACTCATACAGACATTCAAGCGATTCTTCTTGCCACAGGGGATCGAGTAATTGTAGAGGATTCGCCAACGGATTACTACTGGGGGTGTGGCTGCGACCGAACCGGTCAAAATCATTTGGGTAAAATTCTGATGAGCGTGCGCCAAGAAATTAGTCAGGGCCAGGGGCGCTGATAGTAACTCAAATTCTTTCGTTAATTATCATTATATGAAGTTCTACAACAAATGTCAAGTTATCCTAACAATGAAGAATTCTCCTAGTGAGAGTGTAAGATTGCGAGAAATTTATAAGAGCATTAAAATAATAATTATTATTTGCTTAAGTCGCTCTGCCTGTTGAAGGCAAGGGTTAAACTGGCGCGATCGCAGATTTGACTTGCCCCAGCCCACCGGAGGCGATAAACAGTCGTCTCTCACAAGTGCGCGACGGATTAATTGTACAGATCGGTTGAGTCAAAAACTCAGGGTGAGGCATTTGAGTTTCAACGCTCCAACAGCACATCAAAACTTCTTATTATCATTGTATAAGTACAAAAGGAGATTTATGCAACTCAGAGAAAATACGCAAGAATTACATTATAAACTAGACAGAGAAGTTTTGATACGGCGGATAACAGAACGCATTCGCCAATCTCTAGAATTAGAAGATATTTTAACCAGTACGGTAGCAGAAGTGCGGTCTTTTTTGAAAACAGATCGCATTATGATTTACAGGTTTAGTGCCGACGGCAGTGGAGAAGTTGTTGCTGAGTCACTTAATAACAACCATCTCCCTTCCTTGAAAGGACTGCACTTTCCAGCAGACGACATTCCCGCCAGCGCCAGGGAGATGTATCTCACTTTGCGCCAGCGGACAATAATAGATGTTAACTCAGGGACGATCGTCCTGAGTCCCCTCGATGCAGCAGACACCGGTCAACCCTTAATAAAAGAGGAGATGCACTACAGATCGCTCGATCCTTGCCACACCGCTTACCTGATCGCAATGGGAGTGCAATCATCCTTAGTCGTGCCGATAGTGCACCGCCGGATCGTCTCGGAAAACAGCAAAACAGATATCTGCCAGGCCGCGACGTGTCTGACTCGATACGAGCCAGGAAATAATCAAAAAATTCACATCGAACTGTGGGGACTTTTAGTGTCTCACCACTGTGCGCCCCTCAATATTTCACCAGCAGATTTAGAAGTAGTTCAGCTCGTATCAGATCAATTGTCTAGCGCTATCGCCCACGCCCTCCTCCTCCAGCAAACCCGCTCTCAAGCGGCCCGCGAAGCTACCGTGAGCCGCATAGCAGCCCTGTTGTATGGTCACGTCAACATTCAACTGCAACAGGGTTTAGAAGCCACCGTCACCGCTTTGGGTGGCAGCGGTGGCAGACTCTATCTCAACCAGCCGAAAATCAACGGTGAAAAATTATCCCCTCCCAAGATTGAAGGAGGATTGCCAATTGCCCCGGCCCACAGTGATGCTACCTTTGAACTGTTCACCACAGGAGAACAACCGACACTTCCCAACTGGGAAAAAGTTAAGGCGATCGAAGCTCATCCCCTCTGGCAGGAATGGCTAACCAAAGGATTCAAAAATACCGAAGAATTTCCCAAATTTCCAATTTTTACTAATTCTCAATTCCCAGTTTCGATAATTACAGACTTATACAAAGAACCTCTATTCAGAGTTTTAGTTCCCGCTTTCCAAGCTACTAAAATTCGGGGTTTGCTGGTAATTCCCCTCCACTACAAACAACAAGTAGTTGGCTGTTTGACCATTTTTCGCAATGCAATTGATACCGAAAAAATGTGGGCGGGGCGCTTTGACACCAACGCGGCACAAACCCTTCCCCGACAATCATTTGAACTTTGGCGAGAAATAAAAAAAGGTCAGTCGCCAGAGTGGAAGTACGAAGAAATTGAGCAAGCTTTAGCTATAGGCAGCCAATTTTGTTCGGCAATTGGGCAGTACGTTCTTTATAAAGAAGTGCAAACTCTGAATGCCAACTTGGAGCGCCAAGTTCAAGAGCGCACCGCCCAATTGCAAAAATCCTTGGACTTTGCCAAAGTATTGACGCGAGTTAGAGACCAGATTCGCAGCACCTTAGATTTAAAAATCATACTGCAAACTATTGTGCGAGAAGTCAGAGTTTTGTTGGATACCGATCGCACGGTAATCTACCAATTTGCGGCCGACAAACAGGGCGAGGTAGTTGTCGAAGCTGTTTGCGGCCAGTGGCGGTCAATTTTAGGTATCACATCTCCACAAGAATGCTTTCCCGAAGGCTCAGACTGCTTTTATCGCGCCGGACGGGTGCGAGCAATTAATGATATTTATACTGAGGATTTAACACCCTGTCACCGCGAATTTTTGGAAGAGTTGCAGGTGAGAGCAAGTTTAATTGTACCCATGAGAGGCAAAGATTCGCAATTGTGGGGGTTGCTGATTGCCCATGAGTGTTCGGAGCCGAGAGTTTGGCAAACAGCAGAACAGGAATTGGTGCAACATTTAGCGGCTCAAGCTGCGATCGCCATTCACCAAGCAGAACTTTATCAAGAAAGTCTCAATGCAGCAACTGCCGATCGATTAAAAGCCGAAGAGCTAGCTAAAACCCTCACAGAATTGCACAATACCCAAGCCCAACTGATTCAAACCGAAAAGATGTCCAGTCTCGGACAACTCCTGGCCGGAGTCGCCCACGAAATCAATAACCCCGTTAACTTTATCTACGGCAATCTGTCCCACGCCAGCGAATACACCAAAGATTTGCTCTGCTTGGTGGAACTCTACCGCCAGCACTACCCCAATCCCAACCCAGAAATTAGCGAGTGTTCCGAAGCCATCGACATCGAATTTCTTGCCGAAGATTTGCCAAAAATTTTGGGTTCCATGACAGTCGGAGTTGAGCGCATCCGCCAGTTAGTGGTATCTTTGCGTAATTTTTCCAGGAGCGATCAAGCCGAGAAAAAAGCCGTTGACATTCACGAGGGCATCGACAGTACCCTGTTGATTTTGCAGCACCGGATCAAAGCCAATTCTGAGCACAACACAGTAGAAATCATTAAAGAATATGGCAAGTTGCCCTTAGTAGAATGCTATGCCAGCTCGCTCAATCAGGTATTTATGAATCTGATCGGTAATTCCCTCGACGCCCTAGAACTGAGAAAAAAAGAGGGAGTTATGAATCTTCCCTTTAAAGCAGCAAATGCAGCCGCGACGCATTTAAGCTCCCAAATACTGCCTATCGAGTCAGGAGATATAAATGCCACGACCGAGTGTTTGATTCCTAATTTTCCATCTCCTTGCATTCGGATTCGCACTGAATTAATCAATGAAAAAACGGTAGGAATTTGCATTGCCGACAATGGTCACGGCATCCCCAAAGAGTTAATCTCTCACATATTTAATCCGTTTTTTACTACTAAACCGGTCGGTCGCGGCACGGGTTTAGGACTGTCTATCAGTTACCAAATTGTTGTTGAGAAACACCAAGGCGTACTCAAGTGTGTTTCAGTACCGGGTACTGGTACTGAGTTTTTGATCGAGATTCCGCTGAATTAGGTAGAACAACCTAAAAAAACAACACACCCAGATACCCGACTTCTTTGAGAATTCGGGCAATTAACAGCGATCGCGTTTTACGTCAAGAAATTATTTTCTCTTCATCGCAGAGAGAGATAATTCGATTCACAAAAGCTTTTAGCTCTGGACAAGCTTTAATCGCAATCATCAGATCGTTCTTTTTCAAAATAGCCATTCCATCAATCACTTTGTTATAGTCTTTTCCGCGTTTTCCAGAGCTAAAAATCTCCTTAATCCAATAGTAAGGTGGCTTTTGATGATTTACTGTTTCAGGCGAACCGCTAGGAGCAGAAAGGTTGTGTTTCGCTAGCTTCTGGATAGTTGTCCAGTAGGGAAGAAGCCATGCTTCAAAATCATGTGATGCTGTGTGAGGATAGAATTTTGGGTTTTTACCTACCCATGTCCTCATTTTCTCTTTAGCATCATTGGCATCTTTAAAGTCCGGCTTTCCGGTATAAACGTCTGTAAGTGCAATTACAGCATCATAGCCATCATTATCGAGGAGAGTTTCAACTATTTTCTTGAGTTTCCCTTCCTTGGGAATTCCACCATGTTGTGGTTTAAAGTCTAGTCTGGGCATTTTTTGCTCTAAACGACTTTGCAGAAACTCATGAAGCTTCTTTCTAAATGCCATTTCAGTAGCACCTTCAACCAAAATAGCAATTCTCATGGACGGCCACCCATCACATTCATTTCCCAAACCTGGTCAAGACTGTAATCTTCTAACCATTTATCCAGGTTAAAAGTGTCACCCCACCTCATTTTTGCCTCCCCTTCTTCCAAATCGCAGACCAAAATCTCGCTTGGATCGAGAAATCTGATGAGTCTATCTGAGTGTGTGGCAACTATCAGTTGAGTGTGTTTTGAAGCTTCTCTCATTAGATAAACTAAGTGTCTTAAGAGTTCCGGGTGTAGGCTAACTTCTGGTTCATCTAGCAACGTAATAGTTGTTAAAGTTTGACTTTGCAGGAGCGCAACTAACCAGAGGAAGCGCAACGTTCCTTCTGATAGCTCATGGACATAGAAAGGCTGAGGAAAATTCCTATCTGTCCAAGTCATAGACATAGTTCCTGCGGCAACCGGAGGAAAGTTTAATCGCTCGAAATCTGGAAAGGCAGCAGAAATGATATTTTCAACCATTTCAAAACTGTCTCGATCGGTTTCCCGAAGGTCATAAAGACAGGAAACCAGGTTTTCACCGCTTGCTCCAGGCAACTTTGCAGGGCGCATTGCTTGAGGTAGACGGATTGGGCTTTTCTCTGAAACATCGAGTGCTCCATAATATGTGCAAGAAGCAAGGCTCTTTCTCAGGTTCTCTGGTTCGCGATACATTTTAGGAACTTGAGAAAGCGATGTTTCAAGAGGATTGTGATCCCAACTCGGTCTCACAAATCCTCTGCTTTCTTCTTGAGAATATTTAATATCCAAACCTTGTGATTCAATATACTTGAATGGTTCAGCTCTGTGGGGATTTCTCTGCTGTGTTAAAGATTCGTCTCTAAATTCATAAGATAAACCTTTTGGTGACAATGTTAAGCTGTACTTCAAAGGTTGTTCCTTTGGCACTTGCATTGAAATTTCAATTTCAAGTTCTTGTACTTTACCTCTTGTCAAAATTTCATTCAAGCCGCCTTTAAGTTGTAATAAATTCTGTAAATTTCCACTTGCTGAAGCGGCTAGTATTGAAAGGACATCTAAAAAAGAAGTTTTTCCTGCTCCGTTTGCACCAATCATGACGATGAGATTTCTCATCTCAAGCTCAATATTTTGAAGACGCCGAAAACCCCTTACGGATATATTTTCAAATCTATTCATATTCTGTCCTTAAATAGTGAAACTAGCCTAGACACATATATTGAGACTAGGCTAAGTATACCTGCCTTACAGACATTAGGGGTTTAGTAAAGCCAGATGGGTGTAAGAAACGCTCTACATCGCTTGGGTTGGCGCAGCATAAAAAGTCGTTGGAGCAGGCCGTTCACAAGTCTTTAAGGCAAGATTAGCTTCACCAGAACAGAACCGATCGACCCCAGAAGACTCATAAAGTCGCCGCGGCTGGAAGTGCGGGGTTCCGTTGGCTTTTGGCGTGCAACAATGGCTTCGCCTAACTGCTTTGACAACTCCTGACCTTGGGGATTTCCTTGATCTGCAAAGAGTTTGTTTGCTATTGCAGCGTCTTGAGCCGCACCGGCGAACTCTCCCAAGTCAGCGCGAGACATACTGCGCGCAAAATAAACGGCTGCTAAATCCGATTTCAGATTCAGGGCTTGATTGTAATAATCAATGGCGTTTCTGTAGTTTCCTGCTTGAGCTTCCAGCACTCCCAACCGATAGAAGTCTTCAGCGGTGCCGATATTGGTTGGCATTCCTCTAACTCCGAGCAGTTGCGCGTTAGTTAAATTGGCGTTGAGCAAATTGGCGTCGCTGAGATAGGCACTTCTCAAGTCAGCACCGCTGAGGTTGGCACCGGTGAGGTTCGCCCCCGTCAGGTTGACGCCAAAAAGGCTGGTGCCGCTGAGGTTGGCACCGCTGAGGTCAGCCCCGGTGAGGTTGGCTCGACTGAGGTTTGCCAACCTCAAGTCAGCACCTTTGAGATTGGCTCCGGTTAAATTGGCTAAAACTAAGCCCGCACTGCTGAGGTCGCAGTTGGGGCACTGTCGGGTGGCTAGTAATTGTTGCGTGTGTTGGATGTTCTCGGCGGCGGCAGGAGCGATCGGGGCGATCGCGCTCAGCAGCGTTACAGCAGCCAGGATTCTGAGTTTCATTTTAACCGTCCAAAATCCAAAATATTAAATCTAAAATAGCTTTTCTCGAAGCAATTGAAAATCACCATAACACAAGTTCAGCTAACAAATCTTTTGACTTGCCGTATGTAGGAGTTCTGGGCGCCATCAGCACCCTAGATTGAAGTTCTCGGCCTTACCTGAGTGTCAATCGATTTTAGATTAAAGATTAAAGATTAAAGATTAAAGAATTGAAGCATTGACCCCACGGAGAAATTCGGGGGGCCAGTTTCTCGGATACAGGTTTTTTATTTCTGGACGGATGAATCACGTGGCGGGTATCATGGATGCTTTCGGTCAAATAAAGATTTCGCTGCCAATAAATTAGGGTAATGAATTACTCATAAAAAAACTCGGTAAGTGGGAAACGAGCGCGACTTTAGTCCTGAGAGGAAAACAACGCGGCGATTTCAATCGCCTTGAATCTTTCCCCTTTCGGGGTTGGAGGGGTATGGTTGCCCCTCCGATGAGGTATGGTTGCCTCAGTCTCCCTTGCGGGGTAATGTTCGCCTCGACCTGGTTATAAAGGCTTGTTAGACCTGCGACACTGCTTCAGTGACTTTAAAACTGTTTAATCGCAGGTGACAGAGCGGAAAACTGGCGTCGCATTCGCCGGTGTCGTGACCTAAATAACGTCTCCTCTTGCGAGGGGTCTGGTCAGCATAGCTTGCTCGATTTCTCTTACAAGCGAGCGTGGCTTTAGCCCGCTCGTTACTGACTACCCTTTAGCCGCTGTTCTCGGCCACCATAAAAATTAACAATTGACACTCCCCGGCCTTAAGGCACGGGGATTCTTAAGACATTTCAGTCTTAATATCCCTATCGCGCTAGGGTTCCCAGGCTGACTACTCTGGGCACAAAAGAGTGCGTAGTCATATCTCCTCAAAAATGTTTTGGGCGTAGACTTTCCCCCAGTCCGGGGGTAGGTTTTTACATCTTGTCTGATATGGTTATTCTACCATATTCATTTGTTAAGATGGATTTGTTATTTTACTTAACAATGGAAAAAAGCCGTCCTACAAGGACAGGGTTTTCAACCCAATTTTCTGATAAATTAGTCGTGAATCGTGCCGTCGGGCATCGTTGTACCCTTAAGATATACTCCGCTCAGGTTGACTTTTGTAAGGTTTGCTCCCAACAGGTTTGCTCCGCTTAAGTCGGACGCACTTAAAATCGCTTCAGTCAAGTCTGCCCTAATTAGACTCGCCCCCATTAAGTCGGCTCCGCTAAGGTCTACTTTACTCAAGTTTGCGCCAATTAAATCGCATTCTGTGAGCACCGCCCTACGCAAGTTTACTCCGTAAAGATTTACTCCGTGCAAGTCTGCACGGCTGAGTGTTGCGCGAGATATGTTTGCTCCAATTAAAGTTGCTTGGATCAGAGAAGCTCCGCTCAAGTCTGCTTTGCTGAGATTTGCTCCCATCAACTCAGCTCGATGCAGGTTAGCTTCCAGTAAAAGTGCTTCTGTGAGGTCGGCTCCACCTAAGTCTGCTTTGCTCAAATTAATCTTGCACAAATTGGCTTTGCCAAAGTTGACTCTGTTGAGTTTGGCTTTGCTGAGATTGGCTCCAATCAGGTCGGCTTCATACAGATTGGCTCCAATCAATTCTGCTTCGTAGAGGTAGACCTCGTGCAGGTAGACCCCGCTAAAATTTCTTTCTCCTATTGCATATAGCTTGAGCAGTTCGTCAACGTTCATTGTGGCTTCTCTACACCTTTTAAATGAAGAATACTGTCAGCAAGCTGGTTACACCGGATGTTCTGCAATTTTAGATTCTGAAATATTCACACCTAGGGTGAAACTTCCCTGAATCTATAAGGTTTTAGGTGGAAAGTCCGATCGAACTCATAACTTTTTGTGGCTAGTTGAGCTTACTGAGTAGCGGTGTGACCAAGATCACAAAAAAATGCTAGTAGGATCACATAGAGACTCCGCTTTCGATCACAGCAGGCGGGCAAAAATAGCCGATACTTATACTGTAATGCTGAGAAATTGACAATGCCACCCTCGTCGTGTTTTACTCAATTGGCGATAAAGCCAGTAGTTTCACGGATACTTGCCCGCTTGCTGTGAAAGTAGGTTGCAACGTCACTCGGCCCTACCCGCTCTGAGCGATGAGAGTGCTGATATCTAAGGATTTTTCGCACAGCGAAAGCCAAAAATGCAGTTCGGGGACTAGGGGAATGTCTGTATAAAAATGCGATCGCTGGTGTACAGACATTCGCTTGTTTGCTAGCACCTAATGACTAAACATCGCCCATACGTTAACAAAAAATACCAATAAATGCCAGGAAAACCATGATTGATGTTTAACAATAAGAGAATAAATGGTATTCCTTAAGAGTCACCTATTGCCACTAATGTTACGGTCGATCGGTTAACGGCTATCAGTATTAGCAATGACGCTTGTCCATCAAATACAAAACTGACCCAGAAACCGGGTGTTTTACCAAAAAAATCGTTGCAACCTTGCTCCAGGTTAAAATAATCAGGTTTCTGAGCGTCTGAGTGCATCCAGGAAGGAAAAAGTTGAATGAGTACGATCGCTTTTGTATTGCTTCAGGGCAAACAAAAGGTCAGCATTTAGGATAGGAGCAGCTTTTGCTCCATTGTCAAACAAAGGTATTGTAGAACGCGAATCGTGAGGGAATTAATATGGCTGGAGTATGTAAACTTAGCATCACAGAGACAATTGAAGAACTAAAAAACCTGTTAACTGAACAAAAAACGGCAAGTGGCTTTCAAAAAATTCAAGCACTTTACCTGTTCAAAATTTGTCATGTTAAGACAGTTAAAGAATTGGCAATGACGATCGGGGTAAACCGAATTACAGTGCAGCGGTGGCTGAGAAAGTACCGCTCTTACGGACTCGAAGGACTCCTCGAAACAAAGCACAGCGGCGGCCGCAAGCCTGCCATTCCTCCTTTGGCCCGCGCTAGTTTGGCAATGCGCCTCAGCGACCCCCAGGAAGGCTTTAAAAGCTATGGAGAGATTCAAGAGTGGTTGCAGCAGGAATACAGCATTGAGGCTTCCTATAAAGCAGTTTATGCAACAGTCAGATACCAGCTCAAAGCCAAGCTGACGAAAGTCTAGACAGTTCATACCACGTCGGATTAAGCACCGATTATCTAATGGTTAACCGTCAGCTTTTGAAGGTTTTGAGGAGTTGCGTCATCACGACAAACCTGACTAATTCTTTTTTAACAAAACTCGCTCTCCTAAACTGCGGAGCATATAAATTATATGTGGTAACAATGGGGGTGAAGGGGAGAAGATTTGATGCTTTTCCCGCGTTTGTGAAAGATGCTTAAAAAATTAGCCAGAAAGAATAACTTGCAAGTTTTGTCTAACTTGCAGGTTTTGTTATATGGAGGTAAAAATTGGCAGTGGCTAAGGCAAAAATCGATCCAAAGCCGCTTTCAACTCTTCGATTTCCGTATCGATATTACCTTCTTTAGCGGCTCTGGCGATGCACTCAGTTAAGTGTTCGTCAAGAATGATTCTCGCTACGCGATCGAGCGCGCCTCGAACCGCAGCAACTTGCACCAGAACTTCGGGACAGGGACGGTTTTCTTGCACCATTGTTTTAATGCCGCGGACGTGTCCCTCAATCCGAGACAAGCGATTTACCAGCCGCCGCCTCGATTCTTCATCGTGATGGTGAGGGTGGACTGATTTATCGTCGTGATGGTGGTGGGAATTTGAGGGCAAGGATTTGTCAGTAGAAGTATCAGATAGAATCATTGGGGTTATACCATTTTAGATTTTAGATTTTAGATTTTAGATTGGGAATGAGTGATTTGGTAATGGTTGGGCCCACGGGCCTAGAGTTGCATTCTTTTTTTGAAACTGGTATTACTAGGGAATTTTTTAAAGTTAGAATTCAGAATAGGGTGAGTTGGTGCGGGCTCGTGACTCATGTATTGTAACTGTCTAAATATATTTAGGATCTTCATAATGGCAGATTATTGAGTCCGCACGATCGCACACCTTTACCAGACTAACCCAGACTAACAAAGATTGACGCTATGCGACTATTTAAGTTTTTTCGCCCCGCACCTCGAACCGGTGCTCGTTGGTTCGCCCTAATTTTAGGAATGACGATCGCCCTGAGTGCGTTAGCAATCAATGCTGCACCCGCTACCGCCGCGACGTTCACAAATCCGCCCAACTTACACTTCCAGAGTTTCCCAGCCACTCCCCCGAATCCGCAACTGTTAGCGCTGCGGAGTCCTGAACTCCCGGCGGATACCGGCAGTTTTGTAACGGCGGCAGTCGATCGAGTCGGGCCGGCAGTTGTCCGCATTGATACCGAGCGCACTGTCAGTCGCAACATCGATCCCTTAATGGAAGACCCCTTCTTCCGCAGATTTTTGGGAGAAGATTTACGCAGCCTGACCCCCAGACAAGAACGCTTACGCGGTCAAGGTTCCGGCTTCATCATTGACAAAAGCGGGATTGTTTTAACCAACGCTCACGTAGTTGACAAAGCCGATCGAGTGACTGTCACCTTAAACGACGGCAGAACTTTTCCAGGAGAAGTGCAAGGTACTGACGAAGTAACAGATTTGGCTGTTGTCAAAATTAATACCAAGGAAGTTAACTTGCCCGTGGCAACCCTAGGAGATTCCGACGCGGTGAAAGTAGGAGATTGGGCGATCGCCGTGGGGAACCCCCTGGGATTTGACAACACCGTCACTTTAGGCATCATCAGCACCCTCAAACGCTCCAGTGCAGCCGTCGGCATTCCCGACAAGCGGCTCGATTTCATTCAAACCGACGCAGCCATCAATCCCGGCAATTCCGGTGGCCCGCTGTTAAACAGCAGAGGGGAAGTGATTGGCATCAACACGGCGATTCGAGCTGATGCAATGGGTATTGGGTTTGCGATTCCGATCGACAAAGCCAAGGCCATCTACGCCCAGTTAGCCAAGGGAGAACAAGTCAGCCATCCGTTTTTGGGGATTCAGATGATTGCTTTGAATCCTGAAATGGCCAGAGAGAATAATTCTGACCCCAATGCTCCTTTGATTGTGCCCGAAGTCAAAGGGGTGTTAGTGATGCGAGTTGTGCCAAATACGCCTGCTGAGGAAGCAGGGATTCGCAAGGGAGATGTCATCGTTCAAATTGACGGCGAGGGAGTGACTGAACCCGAACAGTTGCAAAATTTGGTGGAAAACAGCCAAATCGGTCAAATTCTAAAACTGAAGGTGCGCCGCGGTGCCCTGATTAAAGAACTTGCGGTTCAAACTGCTCAATTGAGGGATTTTTAGGGAATAAGGGGAAGGGGAAACTGTTAGAAACCCTTTCCTTCTTCCTTCTTCCGACTTCCCTCGGACTGACATCCGTTACATCCGTTACATCCGTTACATCCGTTACATCCGTTACAGAATCCGTTGCCGAACTTCCTTCCTCTATATGACACGAGTTCAACTTGCCTATCCCAAAATTCCCGATAGTAAAAATTGCCCTCATGAACAATGTGTAGCTTTTGAGAAGTACGATGGCACTAATTTGCATTGGGTTTGGGAAGTTGAACTTGGTTGGTATGCTTTTGGTACGCGCGGCAGTAGATTTGATTTTGGATGAGATGGGAATTGCAGAATTTAACGCTGCACATCCAGGTTTAGAAGCAGCACCGGAAATATTTAAAAGAGACTTTGCTAGTCCGTTAGAGTCTCTATTTCGAGAAAATGAACAGTATCACTGTGCTGAAATTACGGTGTTTAGGAACGCGAATTAAATAACTTACAATTTTAATTGTTATTGTGGGATGGGCGTCCCGCCCGTCCTTTTTGGACGGGCAGGACGCCCATCCCACTTTCAAGAGTGGAAGTTATTTAATTCTCATTCCTTACAGAGTTTTTTGGTGCTAAGTCGTTTGCGGGAATGCACCAAAAGGACGATCGCAAACAATTGGTGCTTTTTGATGTGGAAACCGATCGCGCTATGGTTGTTCCCGATCGGTTTATTCAGGATTTTGGTAAATTAAATATTGCGCGAGTGATTTATCGCGGCAAACTGACAGGCAAGTTTATGGATGATATTCGCCACGGAAAATACGGTGTGGATGAATGTGTTGTGTGCAAGGGAGGCCGCAATGGTAATAATCTGTGGATGGTGAAGATTAAGACTGATGCGTATATGCAGAGATTGCAGGAAGCTTTTAAGGATGATTGGGAAAATTACTGGGAGTAATATCAAACTGATAGATTAACTGTTACAAGCCAAAGTGGGAGATATCGGCAACCCCCTTGGATTTGACAAGACCGTTGCGTAACTCATCAGGAATTAAAGTATATTGGTCGTAATCAATAGACAGCCAATAAAAAAATCAGGGAGGATTTAGTTATGACATCTGTGGAGCTTGAAAAAAAATCCATGACTGAAGAAGATGTGGCAAAGTTATGGGAAGCGTTCCAAGTATTTGACGCGGACGGGAGCGGTGCTATCTCATCAGAAGAACTGGGTCAAGTGATGCGATCGCTAGGCCAGAGTCCTAACGAAACCGAGCTGCGCGACATGATCAAGGAAGTGGACGTAGACTTGTCGGGCAGTATCGATTTTGAGGAATTCAAAATGCTGATGGTGTCCCAGCAAGGCGATCGCCAGAGTCGTCTCAAAATGGCATTTAGTGTATTTGATGAAAACGGTAGCGGTCAAATCACCAGAGACGAGCTGCACGGCGTGATGAGCCAGTTTGGGCTGACAGAGCAAGAGCTCGATGAGATCATCAAAGAGGTAGACAATGACGGCGATGCCTCAATTGACTTTAAGGAATTCTGCAAACTGGTACCGGATGAGTCAGAGCTCACAACCGGATATCAAGACTCGCCGGTTCCGATTGTCAGCACACAGACAACCGAGATTTCAGATAGTACAGCCGCTGCGATCGCAAGTACAGCAACTGCTATCAATGAGGCAGCTTCTGCCACTATTGAACCTAATCTACAAGAAGCACCCACCGATAGCAATCCAGAAATAGCGCGGCTAAAAGAACTACTCGCGCAACACCCACAAGCTGAGAGCAAGCGCGGTACCTCCCGCTTGCAGATGCAGATTGGTTTGTTTCGTCTGATCCAGGGAGCAGCCTACCGCAGTTTCCGCGAGAGTTTTTCCGCAAACCACGAGACTCACCTGCGCGTGAGAAACTTGCCCTACAGAATCGTTGATTTTGTGCAATTTGTCAGGTGTGCGATCGGGCTTTATAAAGGATTGGGTGTAGTAGAGTCGGCGTGCAACCCTTTACTGGATGCAGTAGTTAAATCGATCGAAGATGAATATGCCCGACTGCAAGATCGCATCAAAAACTGGAAGACTATAGAAAAAACTCCAGAAATGTTGGCAGAACAAAAAGCCATGTTGGAGGCGCGGGGTAAGTCTGCAACTGCCAAGGAAAAGTTTGCTGCAGGAGTCGAGTTTGCCATCACCATCAAGAAGAAAAGTCTCAACTTGCGCGACATCGCCGAGGGTGTGCTTGCCATCAACGAACTCAACCGATTGAGAAAAATGGAACTGAGTGAGGAAATGGCACCGCCACCAGCCAAATCTGAGGGAGATCCAAAAGAGTACCTGAAGAAGTGGAACCGCGTCATTCTCTCGGATGCTTCAGAGGAAATCGATGGTGCGATGATGCCAGTCGCCTATTGGTATGAAGACTTTATGCCGAAGCTGTTGGCTGCCTTCAGCGTCAGCACAGCAGCAGACATCCCCTTCAACACGGTGGCTGACGAAGTGGCTTTAAACCAGTGGTACGAAGCGACTAAAACGTCAGGGGAATTTGGGCGCTATGGGGCGGATGTTGTAGAAAGCTTTCCCAAATGCGCTCCAAAACAGAAGCTAATGCTCAAACAGGCATGGCGCTTGACGCACAACTACCTGAATGGGGTACAGAAACGGCGCGAACGCTTGGAGTTTGGGCGCGAGTCTGGCGAACTCTCGCAATATGTATCCTTCATTGACGTGTATATCGATCGCAGTGAAATAAAGAATTCACAAATGCGCGTCAGCTTCCCTTACTATATTGGCCCTGCGGTGTGGCGTTTCTTCCACACTACGGCTGAAATCGTCTCTACCAAGACCCCCCAACAGCAAAAAAGTCTGGTGGCCGTCTTCAAGGATTTCTTCAAGCTGTTTGCCACTATGTATCCCTGCCCCTACTGCCGCCACCACCTCAACGCCTACGTGGTGCAGAATAAAGAGGTGGAAATGTACCCTGTAGAGTACCTTGTACTTGGGCGTGACCCGCGTCTGAATAACTTTGAGGTATCAATGGAGGCGAAGTTGTCCACCGTAGTAGATGGCGATTCCCTGCGCTTATTCTTCTGGAAGCTGCACAACACTGTCTCCTCATCGATTGCGCGATCGGAAGAGTGGTATCACAAGGATGAGAAAGCATTCTACACCACTCGTTATTGGCCCAGCATTGACTCTGAGCTAGCACGAGCCAAGGCCCTCAAACACATTAGCATTGCCACCGATCGGATGTACCGGCTCTACGGTATGCTCAAGCCCGCGGCACGACTGACAGGCGTGAGAGCAACATTGCAAAAGCTGTTGGATAAGAGGGATGAGGAAGGCATTAAGGAGGCTTGCTTAGTTGCCCAAGATTACATCAAGGAGTTGGAGGAGGCGATCGTCACGGGACAATTCCTACAAGAGACATATTACTTTGACCCTGACCTTGTGGATCAAGCTCCCGTCTTTAGTCCTGAAGAAGAGGAGTTTGCTCGCAGCGGTGTGTTCGTAGAGGTTGCTTAGATATCAGTCCGTAAAAAGTTAAGTTGAAAAGCTTAACTTTTTACCGATCATAAAAAATTAGACAAATTAGGTGATTAACACTCTGAGTAGATTTATAGTAGAAGGAAGAAGGAAGAAGTCGATGTGAAAATGCAATTCCAGGCAATTGTTTGAGCGATCTAGAACGTCCTGACCCTCTTGGCGGTTGCCAGGGAGGTGACAATGCTAATAATTTTTTAGAGTTGCCTGTTAGTGGTAATGCCAATGTAATTGTTACGGGTGATTTGGATTTATTGGTATTAAATCCTTTTCAAGCAGTAGAAATTCTTCCTCCTATAGTTAAGATCGGTGACATAAAAGATGACTAATAAACGAGAGCTTTCAGAACAGGATATTTGTACACAGTATATTTTACCTGCTTTAGTTCGAGCGGGGTGGGATATTAGCAAGCAAGTCCGAGAACAGGTTTATTTTACTGATGGTCGAATTTATGTTAAAGGGAATCTAACCCAAAGGGGTAAGGGTAAAAAGGCTGATTACATTCTTTATTATAAACCGAATATACCGATTGCTGTTATTGAAGCTAAAAAAAATATTTATCCTCTTGGTGCTGGTATGCAGCAGGCTTTAAACTATGCAGATATTTTAGATTTACCAGTGGCTTTTAGTTCTAATGGGGATGGTTTTTTAGAGCATGATAAATCGGGCTTTTCTAGTTTGATTGAGCGAGAATTAAGCCTTGATAATTTTCCGAGTCCTGATGAGATTTGGCAAAAATACAAGAAATTCAAACAAATTGAAACGCCAGAAGCGGAAGAAATTGCTAGTTTTGATTACTTTTTTGATTCTCAAGGTCGCCAGCCGCGCTATTATCAGCAGATCGCGATTAATCGGACTGTAGAAGCGATCGCCAAAGGTCAGAATCGTTTACTATTGGTGATGGCAACTGGTTCGGGTAAGACTTACACGGCTTTCCAGATTATTTATCGGCTATGGAAAAATGGCATCAAAAAACGAATTTTATTTTTAGCCGATCGCACATCTTTAATTAGTCAAACCAAACGGGGAGATTTTAAGCATTTTAAAAATAAAATAACAGTGATTAAAAAGAAAGTAATTGACACCGCGTTTGAAATCTATTTATCCTTGTATCAGGGTTTGGTTAATTATGATGAAGATGCTGATGCTTATCGAGAATTTAGCCCAGATTTTTTTGATTTAGTTATAGTTGATGAATGTCATCGAGGTAGCGCCGCCGAGGATAGTAAATGGCGAGATATTTTAGAGTATTTTAGTTCGGCAACTCAAATCGGATTAACGGCAACCCCAAAGGAAACTAAGGAAGTTTCTAATATTGAATATTTTGCCGCTCCGATTTATACTTATTCTCTCAAACAAGGAATTGATGATGGTTTTCTCGCACCCTATAAGGTGATTCGAGTCGGTTTAAATGTTGATTTAGAAGGATATCGCCCCGAAGCGAGTAAGCTAGATAAATCAGGGGATTTAGTTGAGGATCGGATTTATAATCTTAAGGATTTTGACCGGAATTTAGTCATTGATGAAAGGACACAAGCTGTTGCCAAAAGAGTGATGGATTTTTTGCGACAAACAGATGTTTACTCAAAAACAATTATTTTTTGTGTTGATGTAGAACACGCGGAGAGAATGCGACAAGCTATTAGTAATGAAGCAGCAGATTTAGTCAGGGAAAATTATAAATATGTTATGCGAATTACTGGAGAAGATAAGGAAGGTAAACTGGAATTAGATAACTTTATTAATCCAGAAGAACGTTATCCGGTGATTGCGACAACTTCTAAGTTAATGACGACGGGGGTTGATGCTCAAACCTGTAAATTAATTGTACTGGATTCTAATATTCGTTCTATGACCGAATTTAAACAAATTATTGGACGTGGAACAAGAATTAATGAACAATTTGATAAGCGATTTTTCACGATTATGGATTTTAGAAATGTGACGGATCTGTTTTCGGATCGAGCATTTGATGGTGATCCGGTGATGATTAAGGAAATACGGGATGATGAGGAATTTACACCAGAGAATATTATCGGTGATCTGACAGGTGAAATTATTGATCAGGAGACGGGCGAAATAGTTGATTTTGACCAAAATAATGATATTCCTGAAAAGCTAAAACCCACAATTATTCCTGCTGGTGAAATTACTACAGAAAAACAGGGGAAAGTTTATATTGCTGGGGTAGATGTGACCATCTTGAATGAGCGGATTCAATATCTCGATGATAATGGGGATTTGGTGACAACAAGTTTAAAAGATTATACTAAACAAAACCTGCTGCGAGAATTTAGCAGTTTAGATGAATTTTTAGCCCGTTGGAATGAAGCGGATAAAAAAAGTGCTTTGATTGCAGAACTGCGAGAACATGATATTATTGTTGAGGATTTACAGAGGGATATTAAAAAAGATTTGGATTTATTCGATTTGATTTGTCATATTGCTTGGGATCGTCCCCCTTTAACTCGGAGGGAACGGGCAGAAAATGTCAGAAAACGAGATTATTTTACTAAATATGAGTCACAGGCACGAGCGGTGTTAGAGGCTCTTTTAGAAAAATATGCAACGGATGGGATCGAGAATATAGAGGAGCTTTCTGTGCTAAAATTAGAACCACTCAAGCAATTTGGCTCTCCAGGGGAGATCGTCAAACGATTTGGGGGTAAACCTCAATATGTTTCAGCTTTGCGGGAATTGATGTCTGAATTGTATCAAGTAGCAGCATGAAAAATCTGGGCGGTAATATTAAAAGTCTGCGTAATTTTATGCGGAGAGATCCGGGGGTGTCTGGCGATGGACAACGGATCGAGCAGTTGGGCTGGTTACTATTTCTCAAAATTCTTGATGCTAGTGATTCAGAGTTAGAATTGCTTAGGGATGATTTTGTTTCCCCTATTCCTGAAAGGTTGCGCTGGTGTAATTGGGCGGCGGATAAGGAAGGAATGACGGGGGATGAATTACGGAATTTTATCGATCAAGAATTGTTTCCCACTTTGAGATCCCTTGATATTAGCACCGGGAATAAACGGGCGATGATTGTCCGAGAGATTTTTGAGGGTACGAATAATTATATGAAAAATGGGACTATTATTCGTCAGGTGTTGAATAGTCTCAATGAAATTGATTTTGAAAGTTCGGAAGATCGTCATTTATTCGGTGATATTTACGAAACTATTTTGCGGGAACTTCAGACTGCGGGCGCTTATGGGGAGTTTTACACGCCTCGCGCTTTAACTGAATTTATGACAGAAATGGTTAATCCCCAGTTAGGAGAATTTGTACTCGATCCTGCTTGTGGTACGGGTGGTTTTTTGACCTGTGCGATTAATCATTTACGTCTGCAAGGCTTGGATGATGTACGGGATTTAGTAACATTGGAAAAAACGATTAAGGGGATGGAATTTAAGCCTTTACCCTTTATGTTAGCCGTGACAAATTTATTTCTCCATGAAATTGAAATTCCCAATATTGAATATACTGATAGTTTAAATCGGGAATATACTTCTATTGGTGATAAAGATCGGGTTGATGTAATATTAGCAAATCCACCTTTTGGGGCTTCGGTGACTGATGGGGTACAGGATAATTTTCCGATGAGTTATCGTACTACAGAAAGCGCAGATTTGTTTTTATTATTGATGGTGCGGTATTTGCATAATCGCGGACGGGCTGCTATTATTTTACCCGATGGATCGTTAACAGGGGATGGGGTAAAGGCGCGGATTCGTCAGCATTTATTAGAGTCTTGTAATCTGCATACTATTGTCCGTTTACCTAATTCGGTATTTCAACCTTATGCGTCTGTGGCGACAAATTTGTTATTTTTTACCAAAGGTAAACCGACTCAGGAAATCTGGTATTGGGAACATCAATTACCGTCAGGTGTGAAGGCGTATTCTAAGACGAAACCGATTAATAAGCATGAGTTTAAGTCGCTTAAGGAATGGTGGCATAAACGGGAGGAAAATCCGCAAGCATGGCGGGTAAGTTTTGAGGATTTAGAGAAAAATGGGTTTAATATAGATGTCAAAAATCCCCATGTTTCGGAAGTTGAAAGGGGTTATAGTTCGGTTGAGTTGTTGAAAATATTGCATGATTCTTTTAGAAAGAGTGATGAATTATTAGATAGTTTAAAACAAGAATTAATTAATGAAAAAATATCCTAAAAAAACAATTGGTGAACTCTGTAATATTATCAAAGGTGAAACAGGAATTGCCAGCGCAACCCCAGGAGAATATCCTCTTGTTGTAACTGCAAAAGAACGGAAAACATCAGCAACTTATCAATTCGATACCCAAGCTGTTTGTATTCCTCTTGTTTCCTCAAGTGGTCATGGTAAAAAAAGTCTTAAATATGTTCATTATCAGGAAGGTAAATTTGCTCTTGGTACAATTTTAGCAGCGGTTATTCCTAAAAATCATTATGAAATTTCTGCTGCTTTTTTACATCAATATTTATTCTTTTATAAAGAAACAAAAATAGTTCCTTTAATGAAAGGTGCTGCAAATGTCTCTTTGGCAGTAAAAGATATTGCAAAAATAGAAGTACCGCTTCCTCCAATTAATCAGCAAAAAGACTTTATTATTTTTTTTAATAAACTTCAAAAATTTAATCAGGAATTAATTAGAGAGTTTGATAATCAACAAAAATATATTTATCAACTAAAACAGGCGATTTTACAAGAAGCTATTTCTGGTCAATTAACAGCAGAATGGCGTAAACAAAACCCAATTCAAAAAGGTAATCCCGACACCGATGCAGCCGCACTCCTCGCCAAAATCAAAGCGGAAAAACAACAATTAATAGCTGATGGAAAACTCAAAAAAGAAAAACCACTCCCCGAAATTTTACCCGATGAAATCCCGTTTTCTTTACCTGATAGTTGGGTTTGGTGTCGTTTGGGGAAATGTTCTTTAAATAGAGATGATAACCGTCAGCCAATTTCCCGTGACGAAAGATTAAATAAAGAGAAAATCTTTCCTTACTATGGAGCATCAGGAATTATTGATAAAATTGATGGTTTTACTCATGAAGGAATAAATTTATTGATTGGTGAAGATGGAGCAAACCTTATATCTAGATCAACACCTATCGCTTTTGTTGCAGACGGCAAATATTGGGTTAATAATCATGCTCATGTAATAGGTTTTACGGATATTAGTATTTTGCATTTTATAAAACATCACATCAACGCTATAGACTTGAAACCATATGTTACAGGTGGATTTCAACCAAAGTTAACCCAAGGAAATTTAAGTAGTATTATTATCGCTCTTCCCCCCCTCGCAGAACAAAAAGCAATAGTTGAAAAAGTAGATTATTTAATGAAAATAATAGACCAACTAGAAGCACAAATCAAACACCGAAAACAACTAGCAGAAGACCTAATGCAAACAGTGTTAAGAGAAGCATTTGAATAGACCGCCAACTGTTACCCAAAAATACATCTTCAATAATCGTATTCTCAAGCAAAATTGACTCTATTATCTTGTGCTTGGATGCGATCGCGCTGGCAAAAGTAATCACTAACCATGCTACCAAAAGTTAATTTAACACGCGATCGCCCTAGAATCCTATACAAAATTAGCCGGATCTTGATCTCGCCGATGCTTCAGCAGAATCGGAGAACCTTGGCCATCACCCACCAAAGCCGCCGTTTCCTCCAACGCTTCCCTCAATCGCTTGGCCGCGTAGATGGACATATCACGGGGCACATTCACCCGATCGCGCAAATACCGCAAAGCCGCATCAGAACCAGCCGGCGGCATACAAACTTCGCCAGTCATCATCAAAGTTAAAGCACAACGCAAAGCCTCATCAAATAAGTTGTCATCAGCAGGATTGACTCGAACGATGTTGCGCTGGTGCTTAATGACGCGATGAAGTGCTTCAGCGCGGGAGGTTTCCGGTTCTGGATACATCACATCCGGCAGTCCAGCCCAAGGCCCATTATCCACGCGGGCTTTATTGACTAGCATCTGAGGTTCGCCGTTTTCATAACACCCGCCCATCTGAGGCGGTAAATCGTGGACGTGGGTGTGAAAGTCGCTCTGAGTGCCGCGATAGGTAGGGCGGCTTTCCATCGCCGCAAACCAGTCAGCAAAGCGGGGATTTTCTTCCCGCATTGAGTAGCCTTTGTAGTAGTAAAGACTGGCATTCATGCGTTCGACGTAGGGCGTAAAGATGACATCCGCAGTGCCAAATTCATCGAGGAAATAAGGCCCCGGAGTGCTAGCCAGAGCTTTTTCTACTTGGGCGACGACGCTGATAAATTGGTTGCGGTTGTGTTGTTCTACTTTGGCTGAAGTTGCTGGGTAGCACAGCCAAGAACACCAGGCCCTAAATAGCAGTCGCTCTAACCGCCGCAGGGGTATTACTGCGGGGTTTTCCATGCCCAAACCCAAGGGGCCATAGACTCGTTCGAGGGCGATTAAGATGTCATCGCTTTCGGTGATGATGCGGCCGTCTAGTTCGATCGCCGGTAGCATTCCCGATGGCACTTTGCGCTTGTACCAGCTTTCCTTTTCCCCATAGCAGAACATTGTAACTTTGTCAATACGGTAGGGGATTTGTTTTTCTTCCAGCCACAGCCAGATTTTTTGGCAGTAGGGACACCACGCATGGTTATCGCGGTACAGGGTGACTCGCACATCGGATTCGGTTTTACCAAAGAGGCGCAACCGGGCTTGGGCGTTGGTGGGGCCGTTTGTGCGATCGACTTCAAAGTCTGTGAGGGCTTCTAATTCTGTCCAGCTTAGGGGGGTCATGGGATTTTAGATTTTAGATTTTAGATTTTAGATTGGAGAATTGAAGACAGCAATTGCTTCGTGGCAATAATAGAACTTACGCACCAACTCTATCTGTAGGGTGCGCTGTGCGCGCACCTTACCCCTACCGATAGCGCATTCAACTATTTTTTGGTCTTAGTTCTGAATAAGATAGTTGGTTATCAGTTAAAAAAGGCTTTGAGGACTCAAGTCCTCACTACAAACTTAACTACAATTAAGGCGAGAGTTGGGGAGGGGGTGGGGCGTCTTGAATTTTAGCCAGTGCTGCTTTCATTTCAGGAGTGGCTAGCAACTTTTGCGTATCTGCGATTAAACGATCGCCCCAGAGGTTTTCTTTGAGATATTCTACGGTAGCATAGCGTTGGTCTAGTTTCAGAGCTGCTTCTCCCATCGCTAAGCCTTTTTCTTTGTCACCTTTGGTGTAGAATGCTACTGCTAGAGCTAGCATTGCTTCGGCTGCTTTGTCGTCGATCACGATCGCTTCTTGCCAGCGTTTGATGGCGCTATCAACATCCCCCATTTCGTATTTGACTAATCCGATATTGTTGACAGCAGGCCAAAGATTTTTTTCTAAAGCAAAGGCTTTTTCGTATTGGGCGATCGCCTGATCGAACCGCTTCAGCTTATAAAAAGCATTGCCTAAATCAAATAATGCACCTGGAGTGTCTGGTTTGAGTTTTAATCCTGCTTGCAAATATTCGGCTGCTTTCTCGTAGTTCGCTTTCCGAAAGTAAGCTTCTCCCAAGACAAATTTAATTGAGGGATTTTCTGGCGACAGAGATTGAGCTTGTCCCAAAGCTTCAATGCCTTTGTCAAACTCCTCGACTTGAAGGTACAAGCTACCTAACAAAGTCCAAGTTTGAGCATTTTTGGGGGCTAACTGTGTGGCGAGTTCGGCTCTGGGTACCGCTAGTTGGTACTGCTGGAGTCTGGCTAGCTGGACGGCTTCTTCTGCAAGGCTCAAGGCCGTTTGTTCGAGTTGGGCCGAGTCGATTTGCAGGGTGTAAGGCAGGAGGGCCTGTGCAACAGCAGGCTCGGGCATTGCCCCCAAACCGAGTGCGAGTAGCAGAGATATTAAAGGAATGCGATTAGGCACTGTACAGCCCCAGAAAAAAATATAAGGGTTTCTCGATCGCCTATAATAACTCATATTTTTGAGTTTTGATATTGCTTCTTGACTCGCAACACTTTTTGGTTTTCATTTAAATACTTCTCAAATTATGTTTACATTCTGGATTGTCGTTTTTATTCACTGTTTTAGACACGACTGATTACCTCACTGCAAATAGGCACAATTATGAGTGATTAGCAACTTAAATGAGTCCATAAATAACGCTTCGCGGTTTATATTTTAAAACTTAAAAAATCCTTTTTTTTGTCCTAAATACTCTTTTGTTTTTACTGGTTATAAAGGAGTAAATTATTCAATCTAAACCTGGTAAATCCTTCATTTTCAAAAATTTTAGTGAGTTAATAAAGTCTGTTGAATTTTGTCTAACAATTGTGCTGCCGACAAGGAAGAAGGCAAAATTTTGGCAGATACTTCTTGCAGTAGAAAGTCGATCGCCTCGGATTCCGAATTTACAGCCGATCGATAATCCCAGACTAAAATTGGCAGTTTTACTGCCATTTGCCGCAGGTTCGAGAGCGCCTGCAGCATAGCGGGGGATTCTGAGGGGGCATCTCGCAAACACAGCAAAACTAAGTCAACGCTTTGATATTGCAACTGCTGCAAAACTTCTGTCCAACAGGGAGCGATCGACCCTCGAAATCCTGCGGTGTGGATGTACTGAATCAAAGCTTGAAAGTTGGGAGTAGAAAACTGGGAATTGGGGAGGGGAATCTCGGCCGCGGTCGATCGATCGCAATGCTCCAATTCTCCCGTCGGGTTCCCCCCAGAAGAGGAGTGCAAATCGGGTAAAGTCGAAATGTCAGCAAATAAAATGCTGGGCTTCCAACTCATGCCCGCAGCAACTTGAATCACTTGCCACAAAGCACTTGGCATTAACC
Source organism: Microcoleus sp. B4-C1 (assembly GCF_036705285.1). Classification (NCBI taxonomy): domain Bacteria; kingdom Bacillati; phylum Cyanobacteriota; class Cyanophyceae; order Oscillatoriales; family Microcoleaceae; genus Microcoleus; species Microcoleus sp. B4-C1. The sequence goes on from NZ_JAUBUC010000003.1 coordinate 33,497, forward strand.
CGGTTGGTGAAGTTTCACTGTCGTCGGGACTGCTAGTGGCTAAACAGGGAAATACGGACAATCCTTTGACTTGATTTGCCAGTTGTGTAGTTCGGGAGTCTAAAGTCACCAAGGGGAGAGAACCCAAATTTCGAGACCGACTTAACTGTTCGATAAAAGCTAAGGGGTTTTGCAGTTGACTTGTACCGTCTAAGACGATCGCATCGGGCCGCCAAATTCTGGCCACGAGTTCTGCTTGGCCGAGGTCGTCTGCTTCTAAAACCCGGCAGTAGTTGGGGTTGAGCAGTAAAGCGGAACCTTGAGACGAACTGTTTTGCGGGCTGAGCCACAACACGGTTAAAGAACTCTTCACTTTGCCTGTACAGGCATTACTGTGGCCGATCAAGTCTGTCAGCAGCCGCCGCAAAGCGGGTTCTTCCACCGGCAAGCTTAAAAAGCCTTCAGCCCTGTTGACACTGGCCCGTTCTTTTTCGCCTCTGGTGGCCGTGACGATCGCCGGAATCGATCGGGTATCCGGGTCACTCTTGAGCAGCGTCAGCACGTCCCAACCCGACAGCAGTGGCAGCAGCGGGTTGAGGAAAATCGCTTCGGGACTGAACCTGCGAGCTTTTTCCAGCGCTTCGGTGCCGGAACGGGCGACTATTACTTGGTAGCCCAAACCTGAGATGACGTTGGTTAAATCTTCGATATATTTGGGAACGGCTTCGACTATTAATACTAAACGAGAGCGAGAATTGGCGATCGGAGTCGGATATGGGGGTTTTAATAATTCTTCCTCCTCGGTGGCTTCCTGTGCCGGGATTTCTTGGCTGCTGTTTCCCGGAGGATTTGGTGGCAGCAACAGGGTAAATTGAGAGCCTTGGTTTTCTGAGGAAATAAACGAAACGTCCCCGCCGTGGAGCCGAGCTAGGCGTTGAGTCAGTACCAGTCCCAGTCCGGTTCCTTGAAAGCGCCTGGTGAGGGGGCTTTCTAGCTGTTGGAATTTCTGAAAGATCAGGTGCTGTTTGTCGGCGGGGATCCCGATGCCAGTGTCCCAAACTGTGAATGCGATCCAGCCTTCCCAAACATTTACTTTCAATCCGATTTTGCCACCGATTTCTGTGAATTTTAGGGCGTTGGAAAGGAGGTTAACTAGCATTTGCCGCAGCCGCAGTTCGTCGGCAATTAAGTGGCTCAGTCCCGGTTCTATTTCGAGTGTAAATTCTATTTGGGCGGATGGTTCTGCGTTGGCTGTACCGTCCGTTTTGCTGGGGGCGGGAGGGTTTTTTTCTTCTTGCTGTTGCAGTTGTTTTGCTTGTTCAAAGGCTCTTTGGCAGGTTGATGCTATTTCCACTGCTTCGGGAATTAGTTCTAGCTGCCCGGTTTCCATCCGGGTCAAGTCTAAAATGTCGTTAACTATTGTCATCAAATGCCGCCCGCTTTTATGGATTAGTTTGGCGTAGCGTGTTTGGCGATCGTTGAGTTCTCCGATCAATTTATCTTTGAGGAGGCTGGACAAACCGAGGACGGCGGTGAGCGGGGTTTTTAGTTCGTGGCTGATGCAGGATAAAAATTCGTCTTTTAGTCGGTTGAGGTGGATTAAATCTGCGTTTTTCGCTGCTAGTTCTTTGGCGACTAAATGTTCTTCGGTGACATCTTGTCCCATTACTAAAATTAGCTTGTCTGAGAGCGGCTGTTTGACAAATTGCCAGATCCGTTCTTGACCTTTTTGTACGGGGCACTCGCAAATGTAGGTGTCTGGTTTGCCGGCCATGGGACACCAAGCTGGAGCGGTTAATGTTGAGGGGGAGGCGGCAGCGTACAGGGGCAGCGGGCAACTGGTGGCTGCGGTTGAATCACGCGCGGCGAAGCTATCCCGCAGGGAATCGCCCGATCTACTTGCTCCTACTAGGCTCCTGCAGTCAGTGGTGATGCCCTCTAACTGCACGCTCTTGTATTCGCTTGTTAAATGGCTTGGTTTGCGGGGCGAGTGTTTACCCAAATTTGCTGCTGGTTCTGGAACTGGTTCTGGGCCTGCTCCCAGCAACATCCGCCACGCTGCGTTTTGGCTGACTATTTGTGCGGTAGGGGTTTGCAATCTCAGGGGCAGGGGCAGTTTTTCCAACAGTTCAACTAGGGAGTTCAGGTTTTCCGAAGGTTTCAATCCTGCTTCTAAAAAGCGCACTTGAGCGTTTAGGGCTGTGGCGATGGCTTCGGAAACCGGTTTTAATTCGATTTCTTTGACGGCTTTTGCCTGCTCTGTGAGGCTGCAGAGCGAGCTGCTGTTGAGTGCGGCGAATTGCAGCAGGCTCAGGCTGTCTAGCATTCCTAAGAATTGACCACTGGCATCTGTGAGGGCGATCGGGCTGTTTGAGGAAATGCCGGCGGTTTGGCGGTTTGACCGGGCTGGGGTGTTTTGTTCTTCTGTTTGCAGGTACTCCCAGAATTCCCTGACGCTCATAGTGGCGGGTAATGCTCTGACTGGCTCGATCGCGATCGAGCTTTCTGACAAAGGTTGCTGCCCGTCGTTTGTGCGATCGGCTCCCCAAGTCCAAAGGCTGCGGAGGTACACTAATCCCAGCGGCTGTAACTGTTCGTTGACTACTGCGACTCGATCGCAGTTGCAGGAGCTGAAAATTGACTGCAGCGATTCTAGCGCACCCGTTTGGAGGCACAGCGGCACTGGCTCGATAAAATTTTTGAGACTGGGGGTGGTGACTGGCATAACAAACCTGAGAGTCTGCTCGCGAGAGCAGTAATATTTTTGATGCTCAATGTAGCTGCGAATTTCTGTATCTTATTTGTTTTATATCAGTTCGCTATCAGGCTCGGTATCTGCACCGAGACCGGGGAGTTCGATGCCTACGCCTGATTTGAGGCGACTAGCAATTATTTTAAGGCTTAAGCTTAATTGCAGAAATCACGCTCAGGGTGCTTGACACAAAAACCACGGAGTACACTTTGATTCTTCCTCTGGTAGAAGCGCATCACTTATTTTGCGGTTAAGATTGGTTAAAATAAATGTTGAGATGATTGTTAAAATGTTAAGTTTTTTGTAAAGGAGATATCAACTCTGAGCGATCCAGCACTTTCAGGCAACTTAGGTGGTGCACCTACAGCTTTGCTTCCTCAACTTTCTATCGGTATTTTTGTCCGCTCTGAGGAAATTGCAGCCTCTGCGATCGAGCTTTTGAGAGGCGAACGCTATACTTTAACGCACATTAAGTCGGCAGTGGAGCTTTTGGGGTTCCTTAAACACAATTATCACCTTGATTGTTTGGTTTTGGAGGTGGATGGGGATCTGCGATCGCTTCTGGGGAAGCTGCAAGAACGATCGCTCTTTTTGCCTGCTGTGATTTTTTCGCCTCACGCGCAGGTAGATGGCAAGCCCGAAGCACCATATTCAGAGGGTTTTGAGGCCGCAGCCAGTACCGCCAACCAGAGTCAAGACGAAAGCTGTGCTTTTTTTTATCACCCTGCTGAGGTGCAACTGGCAATCGCTCGATCGAGCTCCATAGCTGCCGGTATCGATCGGGCGATCGCACAATTTCTGAAACTTTCAACTCCGGTTCCTGTCAATTACCAATCCGTAAAGATCGATGCGACAGCCCAATTGACTGCTCAAAGTTTGCTCAGCCGACAGCAGCGGCGGCTGGCGGAAAAATTACGGGAGCGATTAGGATACTTAGGTGTGTATTATAAAAGAAATTCCCAGATTTTTTTGAGAAATCTGTCGGCAACCGAGAAGCAAAAGTTTTTGGAGCAACTCAAGTCAAGTTATCGCGACATCGTTTTGAATTATTTTTCTCAAGATGCTGCGGTCAACAATCAAATAGATGAATTTGTGAATTTGGCTTTTTTTGCTGACGTTCCCGTGACTCAAGTTGTAGAAATTCACATGGAATTGATGGACGAGTTTGCTAAACAGCTAAAATTAGAAGGGCGTAGCGAGGAAATATTGCTTGATTACCGTTTGACCCTGATTGACGCGATCGCTCATATGTGCGAGATGTATCGGCGATCGATTCCGAAAGAGACCTCTCAAGGTAGAATGTAGAAGGGATTCGGCATAATTTAAGAAATAAAAGGTAGAAGGGAGAATCTAACAAAAAAGAAAGGAGCCGACCAACAGCCGCGCGAGCGCGAGGCGGAAATTATTATAAAATAACAAAGAACAGCGGATTTAAGACAAATAACAACTACAACTAACATCTGACAACTAATACTCAACATTTAAAAAAGTTCATGAGTCCTCTGAAGAAAACCTACGTTCTGAAGCTGTACGTTGCGGGGAATACTCCCAACTCTGTGCGAGCTTTGAAAACCCTAAAGGACATCCTAGAACAAGAATTTCAAGGCGTCTACGCGCTGAAAGTCATAGATGTTCTCAAAAACCCTCAGCTAGCAGAAGAGGACAAAATATTGGCAACCCCAACGCTGGCCAAAATCCTGCCGCCGCCGGTGCGAAAAATTATTGGCGATTTGTCCGATCGTGAGAAAGTTCTGATAGGATTAGATTTGCTCTATGAAGAACTTCGCGAAGAAGACCTGAATTCATAAGATAATCAGGTAAGAGTCAGTCGATTTTAGATTTGAGACTTCGGTTGGGCGTGAAACGTTCGGCGAGCGCGATCTTCGAAGCGTCGAGTCGCGCGTCGAACGATTTTAGATTTGAGATTTACTCCACAGATGAATCTGGGATGTGGAACAAAAGTCTAAAATTTTTATCTTTCCACGACAGGAGTACGTGGCACGGTATCGGTTTTTGGGCGGGGTCATTAGTCAGCAGTCAGCAGTCATTAGTTATTGAGCAAGAGCCAAAACTAAAAGCTGGGTACAAAGACTCATGATCGGCGGTTAATGAGTGACAACTAAAGAATACTGAGAGTTGACAAAAATCGACATGAATGAAATTAGTCAAACGGTTAAACGGGAAGGATTGGTAACGGCAGGAGTTGAAAAAATTCGCACGATGATTGAGGGTTTTGATGACATCAGTCATGGCGGAATGCCCATCGGCAGAACCACCCTAGTCAGCGGCACATCAGGAACGGGAAAAACTTTATTTGCCGTACAATTTCTCTATAATGGAATTACCCATTTTGACGAACCTGGAGTTTTCGTAACTTTTGAAGAATCTCCGACAGATATTATTAAAAATGCTTGCAGTTTCGGTTGGGATCTGGCACAATTAATCGAGGAAGGTAAGCTATTTATTTTGGACGCTTCCCCCGATCCAGAAGGTCAAGATATCGTAGGAAATTTTGATTTATCAGCCTTAATCGAGCGAATTCAGTACGCCATTCGCAAGTACAAAGCCAAGCGGGTTTCTATAGATTCTGTTACCGCCGTATTTCAGCAGTACGATGCTGCATCGGTGGTGCGCCGAGAAATTTTTCGCTTAGTTGCGCGCCTCAAACAAGTTGGAGCAACTACAGTTATGACGACGGAACGGGTGGAAGAATACGGCCCGGTGGCTCGGTTTGGAGTGGAAGAGTTTGTGTCGGATAATGTGGTGATTGTTCGCAACGTATTGGAAGGAGAACGCCGCCGCCGCACCATCGAAATTTTGAAGTTGCGGGGTACAACTCACATGAAGGGCGAATATCCTTTTACTATGACTAATGACGGAATTAATATTTTCCCATTAGGGGCGATGCGATTAACTCAAAAGTCTTCCAACGTGCGGGTTTCTTCGGGCGATAAAACTCTCGACGAGATGTGCGGTGGCGGCTTCTTCAAAGACTCGATTATTTTGGCTACGGGTGCAACGGGAACCGGCAAAACGCTGTTGGTGAGCAAGTTCTTGCAGAATGCTTGTATGAACGGCAATCGGGCGCTGCTGTTTGCCTATGAAGAGTCGCGGGCTCAGTTGTTCCGCAATGCTTATTCTTGGGGCATTGATTTTGAGGAAATGGAACAGAAAGGACTGCTGAAGCTGCTGTGTACTTACCCGGAATCTGCTGGTTTGGAAGACCACTTGCAGACTATTAAATCAGAAATTGCGGAGTTCAAACCTTCTCGAATTGCTATAGACTCGCTGTCGGCCTTAGCTAGGGGTGTCAGCAATAATGCTTTCAGGCAATTTGTGATCGGAGTGACAGGTTTTGCGAAGCAGGAAGAAATAACAGGCTTTTTTACGAATACAAGCGACCAGTTTATGGGTTCTAATTCGATTACGGACTCCCATATTTCTACGATTACTGACACGATTATTATGCTGCAGTATGTAGAGATTCGAGGAGAAATGTCGCGGGCAATTAATGTGTTTAAGATGCGCGGTTCCTGGCACGATAAAGGAATTCGGGAATACACAATTACTGAGAGAGGCCCACAAATTAAAGATTCGTTCCGTGGTTACGAACGGATTATCAGCGGTTCTCCGACTCGGATTACGATTAATGAAAAGAGTGAGCTATCGCGGATTCTCCAGGGTGTTCAAGGTCAAGACGATGAGGATATTTGAGAGTTCGCAGTGATTGGCCGTTAAAAGTAGGTTGGGTTGAGCTAGGAAACCCAACTTTTTTAATCTGAGGAGTTTGTGAACATTTATAGCAACCGCGACAATGTTTGGGAGGTTCTTAATTGCTGAAATAGGAGCTTTTATTGCCTATCGAACCCAATACCTATAGTTTTTACACAGCAACAATACCTTGGGTCAAATCCAATACCCTGGCGATCGCAAATCTCTTGAATTGTGCTTGGAAAGCCAATACTTGCTGTATGATCAACCTCAGCTCGATTTGCAAACAGGTAGCCTTGCTGGTGTTAAAGTTATAGTAGGAGGCCATTCTCCTGAACAAGGTTGGATTCATCGGCATCGATGTATTCCCATCGCCGACAAAACTGGATTGATTTGGCCCGAAGAGCAAATGGATTTTAGAGCAAGCTTGTGGGCAATATCAGCAGTAGTTAGGATGAGGACTAATTCTTCCTAATATAGCAGTGAATCGGTCGGCACGTCAACTCAGCCAAGCGACTTTAATAGCTAAGAGCGATCGCATTGTTGAGCGCACCGAGATGAAGCCAAAATATCGATAGCTAGAGATTACGGGAACGGCAATGATGCTTAATGTTGACATTCCCTACAATCTTTTGAGCCAATGTTCAGAGCATGGTATGGGGATTTATGTCGATGATTTTGGGACTCGCTATGCTGCTTTTAACAACCTGAAAAATTTTCCGGTGAAGTCGCTCAAAATTGCTCGCTCATTTGTCCGCCATTTAGCCAGCGCTCCGAGCGATCGCGGAATTGCCAAAGCCATAGTTGCCATCCCAGATGGCTTAAATCTGAGCATAATTGCCGAAGGAATGGAAACCCCAGCGAAATGGGAATAGTTACAAGCGATCGCCTAGGAAATCGGGCCGCGTTATATGTTGAGGAAGCCGACCATTGCTGAGTTTGCTATTCATTTAATCCGACATCCTCAATAGTTGTCTACCGCTATGTGGGCTCAGCAATCCTCCCTCATGAAAGCGCGCAAAAGTCTTATAATCAATTTAATGCTCGTGTCGCTCAAATGACTGAAACAATTCTTCGCAGGAATAATATTAAAGTGTTTGGACAAGGCACCCAGACCATGATGTTTGCTCATGGATTTGGGTGCGATCAAAATATGTGGCGTTTCGTAACACCGGCCTTCGAGAAGGACTACAAAATCCTCATATTTGATTATGTAGGTTCGGGACAGTCTGATATTAGTGCCTACACTCCTGAACGGTACAGCGACATCAAGGGCTATGTTCAGGATGTCGTCGATATCTGTGAAGAATTGGCGTTGACTGATGTGATTTTTGTAGGCCATTCTGTCAGCAGTATGATCGGCCTTCTGTCCTCAATTCAAGCTCCTAATTACTTTAATCGCCTGATTTTCGTAGGGCCTTCACCTTGCTACATCAATGATTTACCAAATTATTACGGAGGGTTTGAGCGCAAAGATATTGAGGATCTCCTCGATATCATGGAGAAAAATTACATTGGTTGGGCAAGCTTTCTGGCGCCAATGGTGATGCAGAATGAGGATCGTCCTGAGTTAACTGAGGAACTTGAGACAAGTTTTTGCTCTACCGATCCGGTGATTGCAAGTCGCTTTGCCGAGGTAACTTTTTACTCTGACAATCGCAGTGATTTACCCAAGGCATCAGTACCTACACTGATATTGCAATGCGCTGATGACGTGATTGCTCCCACCCAGGTAGGGGATTACCTCCACCGCCACCTACCTAAAAGTACGCTACGGGTGATGAAAGCTACGGGACATTGCCCGCACCTGAGTCATCCACAAGAGACGATCGAGATGATTAAGGAGTATTTGAGTGTACCTCATACTACCTGATTTGTATGGCAAACATGACCTACCAGATAGACGAGCTACTCAACACGTCACCCTGTGGATTCCTCTCGTTTGCTGACGATGGTACGATCGTAATGGTCAACGCCACATTACTGCAATTACTCGGATACGAAACCGATGAACTGCGGGGAGAGAAGATGGAATTCATTCTGCCAATGGCCAGCCGAATTTTCTATCAAACCCATTTCTTCCCCCTGTTGAAGCTCCACGGTAAAGTAGAGGAAATTTACTTCTCATTAAGGTCAAAGCAGGGTAGTGATATACCGATGCTGATCAACGCTGTGCGTCGGGAGAAAGGAGGAAGCATCGTCAACGATTGCATCTTGATATGTATCCGCCAGCGTATCCTATACGAAGGTGAAATTATTAAAGCAAAAAAAGCAGCAGAGGCAGCTATTCTCGCCCAAAAGCAAGCAGAAATCGCTCTGCGGAAACAGTACGACAAGGCGATATTACTTCAAGAAATTACTCAACACATCCGTCAATCTCTTGATTTGTCTACAATTTTTGAGATTGCTTCGCAGGATATTCGCTTGTTTCTTGATGCCGAGCGCGTCGGCATATTTAAGTTCGATCCTGATAGTAAATTTGGATATGGTGAGTTTGTTTCAGAATCCGTAGGCGAAGGATGTAAATTGGTAAGCAAAAATCAATTTAACGACCATTGTTGTGGTGAACAATATCCTGAGTCATATCAAGAATGGAGAACGCAGATAGTAGAAAATATCAATAATATTGACCTTCAACACTGTTACCGCGCTCTTTGGAAACAATTTCCGGTTCGGGCTAATTTAGTGGCGCCGTTGCTCAATGGACAAGATTTGTGGGGGTTGTTATGTATTCATCAATGTTCTGCGCCTCGGCAATGGGAAGAATTTGAAGTTGACCTTGTTAAACAGATTGCTAATCAGTTAGCGATCGCCATTAAACAAGCGGATATTTTTCAGAAATTGCAGAAGGAATTGGCAGAAAGGCAGCAGGCTCAAGCGCGGATGAGAGAAATTAATCAACAACTGGCACTCTCTAACGAAGAACTAGCGCGCGCTACTCATCTCTTAGAACAAGTGGTAAATATTGATGGGTTGACTCAAATTGCTAATCGTCGCTGTTTTAATGACCGCTTAGAGCATGAATGGCAGCGGCTATACCGGGAAAAAAAACCTATTTCTCTTTTGTTGTTTGATGTGGATTATTTCAAACGTTATAATGATTCCTACGGTCATCAAATGGGGGATAGTTGTCTGTTCAAACTTGCTCAGACGGTGCAAGAGGTGGTGTACCGTCCGGCGGATTTAGTGGCGCGTTACGGCGGAGAAGAATTTGCCATCATTTTGCCTAATACAGATATTGAAGGAGCGAGTTCGGTAGCCCAACGGATTCACGCTGCTATTCAAGCTTTACATATTCCTCACAAAACCTCTGATGTGAGCGATGTAGTTACTATTAGTATGGGTATCGCCAACTTAATTCCGATTTCGGAACTATCATCGGCTGACTTGATTGCGCTTGCCGATCGTGGACTCTACCGTGCCAAGCAACAGGGGCGCAATCAGTCCCGGATCTGCGACTACAGCGGTGATTCGATTTTTGACACTGACGCTTAAATCACAATAATTGAGACCGAGGATAAAAATTTGTCCCCGGTCTATCAAAATCAGTCATTCTATAAATCTACATGAGCACGGAGGGATTTGAACCCCCGACCCTCAGGACCGGAACCTGATGCTCTATCCACTGAGCTACGTGCCCTCGACTTTCTGAAGTATAACACGTCTTGCGGAAAATGGCGAGTGCCGATCGCAAATTTCCTGGCCGGCCTCCAAACCGCTTGACCCATGCGGGTTAAACTCGCCCGCGCGATCGGGTATCAGGCCATTCTCGCAGCCAGAGACGGCAACTTTTACCTAAATGGTAACAATAATACGACAATGGGTAAAATAATAGACTTTAATCGACCAAACATTAGGTTCACAAGCGATCGGGGTCGAGCATCTACCACAGCTAAAATAGCCCGCATCAATTCCCCTAGCTAATCGGCAGTAAATAAATGGTGCTGCAGTTAAGACAGGTTGTGCAAATACGGTTCTAGACTAAGTTCACCAAACCCCTCAATCTTATGGTTTCTAAAATTTTAGACAAATTATCGCTGCGAACTGTTCTCATAGTTCCATTTGTATTGCAAATCGTGGGAGCCGTGGGACTCGTAGGATATCTGTCTTTTAGAAACGGACAAAAAGCAGTTAATAACCTTGCCAGTCAGTTAATGAGCGAGGTGAGTTTGCGGGTCGAGCAAAACCTGCAAGTTTACCTAACAACTCCCCATCAAATCAATCAAACCAAGCTGGATGCTGTCAAACTCGGGTTGTTAAATATGGACAACTTATCAGCTTGGGAGAAATATCTTTGGCGCCAAGTACAATTATATCCATATATCAATTTTACCTCCATTGGCAACAAGAATGGAGACTATCGAACCGGAGAGAAACTGTCAAATGGCTCTCTAATGATTAATTTATCAGGCAAATCTACTGGTTTTGATTTTTATTCTTACCATACTAATGATACAGGCGATCGCACTACCCTAGCAACAGTTGTCAAAAACTTTGACATCCGCGAACATCCTTCGTACAAAAATGCGGCTCATCTCGAACAACCAACTTGGAGTTCCGTTTATATTTCGTTTCTAGAACCAACCTTAATACTCAGTGCGCTCCAACCTGTATACGAGAACAATCAGCTACAAGGAGTATTAATTAGCGCCTTGCGTCTCGACCATATTGGGAGTTTTTTAAACAGTCTCAAAATTGGCAAATCCGGGCAAGCATTTATTATGGAAAAGAATGGTACTTTACTGGCAACTTCAACTGCCGAACAACCATTTCGCATCAAAAATAATAATAAGAAAGAACTGTTCAAAGCAGAAGAGAGTGTTGACCACTCGACTCAAGCTACAGCTAAATATGTAGCAGTTCGTTTTCAGGGATTAAAGCAAATAAAAACTTCCTATCTCTTTAATTTTGAAATAGAGGGCAAGCGACAATTTGTAAAAGTTCTACCGTTCCAAGATGGCAAAGGTTTAGACTGGCTGATTGTGGTAGTTGTTCCCGAATCAGATTTTACCAAAGAAATAGATGCTAATACCCAGACTACTATTTGGCTATGTTTAGCAGCTTTAGGAGTAGCTTTAGTTATCGGCATTCTGACTTCTCGCTGGGTGACAAATCCTATTTGGCGCTTAAATACAGCAGCCCAAAATATTGCTAAAGGTGAATGGGATAAAACAGTAGAAAGCGAACGCTCCGACGAATTGGGGGAATTAGCCAAGTCATTTAACAGCATGGCTCAACAATTGCAACAATCTTTTGAAACTTTAGAACAGCGAGTGCAAGAGCGGACGGCAGAATTGGCTATAGCTAAAGACAAAGCGGAAGTAGCGAATCAAGCTAAAAGTACCTTTCTTGCTAATATGAGTCACGAATTGCGATCGCCTCTCAATGCAATTCTCGGTTTTTCCCAACTGATGACTCGCAGCCAAACTCTATCCCCAGAGCATCAAGAAAATATTAGCATAATTAGCAGCAGCGGAGAACACCTCCTTACCCTGATTAATAACGTGCTGGATTTATCTAAAATTGAATCGGGGCGCACCACCCTCAATCCCCAAAAATTCGACCTCTATCGCCTGCTAAACGACGTAGAAGATATGTTTCAACTCAAAGCAGATGACAAGCACTTGCAGTTGATTTTTGACTGCAGTCCCGATGTGCCACAATATATAAAAACTGACGAGTTAAAGTTGCGGCAAATCTTAATTAATCTGCTCAATAATTCTCTTAAGTTTACCGAGGCAGGCTGTGTAGCGGTAAGAGTTAGCAAGCAGTCCTTATGCCGAAATCAGCAGGCACAAGGGGGAATTTCTTCTGATTTTGCAGTATCAAAACCTACAGATTTTTTCGCCATAAATGGTCTTAAAATATCTCAAATCAGTCAGTCGAACAACCAAATCATTGCAACCCCAAATGACGATGCAGCTTCTACCTCTTCCTTCTTCCTTCATTTTGAAGTCGAGGATACTGGTCCCGGTATTGCTACCAATGAATTAGACGATATTTTTGAACCTTTCGTGCAAACCAAGACAGGCAAAGATTCGCAAGAAGGTACTGGCTTGGGATTGCCCATCAGTCGCAAATTTGTGGAATTAATGGGCGGTGAAATGAGCGTCAGTTCTGCTGTTGGTAAAGGAACGAATTTTCAGTTCGATATTCAAGTTATTGCTGTCGATGCGGCTGATATTGAACGCCCAAAGCCGATCAGGAATGTTATAGGCCTGGTTCCCAACCAACACACCTATCGAATTTTGATAGTAGACGATAAACCGCTCAATCGCCAATTGTTAATTAAAATCCTCTCTCCTCTGGGTTTTGAACTAAAAGAAGCGAATAACGGTCAAGAAGCTATTGAGATTTGGGATAGTTGGGAACCGCATCTCATTTGGATGGACATGAGAATGCCTGTGATGGACGGCTACGAAGCTACGCAATACATTAAAGGTACTATTAAAGGTCAAGCTACTGCGATTATTGCGCTGACAGCCAGCGTTTTGGAGGAAGAACGGGCAGTTATTTTATCGGCGGGTTGCGATGCTTTTATGAGGAAGCCTTTCCGGGAACCCGATATTTTTGATGCTATGCACAAACATATCGGAGTGCGCTATATTTATGAAGATCCGGCTCAAAGTGATTTATCGGCAATCAAAGAGGGCGATCGCGCTATGAGTGCGACTGATTTCGTAAAATTGCCTGATTCACTGGTAGCTGATTTAAAGCTAGCAATACAGAATGCAGATATGGATTTAATTGATACTTTGATAGAGCAAATTCGCTTAAAGGATGCAGTAACGGCAGGTGCGATCGCAAATTGTATAGAAAATTTTGAGTACGACAAACTTTTAAAATTAATATCTCAAGCAATATCACATGAATAACAACATTCCTAGCACCGATCGCGGTAATATTTTAGTAGTTGACGATACCCCAGCTAATTTGCGGCTGCTAGCCGGAATTTTGAACAGCAAGGGCTATAAAGTGCGCCCAGTACCTAGCGGCGAGTTAGCGCTTTCGGCGGCAAAAGGTATGCCTCCCGATTTGATTTTGCTGGATATTATGATGCCCGAAATGAATGGATATGAAGTTTGCGAAAAGATCAAAGCTGATGAACGAACTTGCGACATCCCGGTGATTTTTATTAGCGCGATTAATGACGTACTTGATAAGGTCAAAGCCTTTGCTGTGGGCGGGGTAGATTATATTACCAAGCCCTTTCAGGTGGAAGAGGTTCTAGTGAGAGTAGAAACCCATTTAGCAATGTGCCAGTTGCGAAAAAAACTCCAACAGAAAAACAATGAACTTACAGTTACTTTAGACCAACTGCAAGCTACTCAGAATCAATTAGTGCAATCGGAAAAAATGGCGGCATTAGGGCAACTGATTGCGGGCATTGCTCACGAAATCAATACGCCGTTGGGAGCGATTCGGTCGTCTATTGGAAATATTACCAGCTTTTTGGATAACAATCTGGAAAGCTTGCCAGTTTTTTTTAAAGAACTGTCTGCTGAACGCCAGCAAGATTTCTTGCGTTTGATGTACAGTTCTAGTCAACAAAATTACTCTTTATCTACTCGAGAAAAACGGGTATTGAAAAAAGGAGTGAAGCAGCAACTAGAGTCGGAAGGTCTTGACAATGCTGACAGCCTTGCTAGCATTTTAGTCAATATCGGATTGCAAGGAAATTTGCAAGAATTCTTGTCGTTGCTCAAAGATCCTGACAGCGAAAATATTATAAAAACAGCCTACGACTTTGCTAGCATTCACAGAAGCGCCCGAACCATCGCTACCGCTACTGAACGCGCTGCAAAAGTTGTCTTTGCCCTGAAAAATTATGCGCGTTACGATGTAAATGGGGAAAAAATACAAGTGAATATTACGGATGGAATTGAAACTGTATTAACTCTTTACCAAAACCAAATCAAGCAGGGTGTGGAAGTGTTCAGAAACTATCAAGATAAATTGCCTGTGGTACTATGTTATCCTGATGAACTCAATCAAGTTTGGACAAATTTAATTCACAATTCCTTACAAGCGATGGACAATCAAGGGACTTTAACAATTGACGCGCTACAACAAGATACCAGCCTCTTGGTAAAAATTATTGACAGCGGTAAGGGGATTCAACCAGAGATTATTCCGAAAATTTTTGAGCCTTTTTTTACCACCAAACCTGCGGGAGAAGGCAGCGGATTGGGACTGGATATTGTCAAAAAAATAATTGAAAAACATCAAGGTAAAATTGATGTGGAGTCGAGGCCCGGTAAAACAGTATTTACCGTGTGTTTGCCGATTAATTTAACTGAGTAGCTAAAGCGCCGGATGCTGAAGTCGGGGGCGAAAATTTGCAGTCTAGCCGCGCAGAATGTAGAATTTGGAAAACGGTGTACTGCCCATGGGGGTTCACCCTACCCCACTAAAGAAGGAAACTAGCGATGTCTAAATCAGCAATTTTGTGTGTGGACGATGAAGTAGGAGTGTTGGAAAGTCTGGAAATTGAACTGCAACAGGCATTTAACGGTAAATATCTTTGCGAATTTGCTGAAAGTGCTGCCGAAGCCCTGGAAATTATTGAAGAGCTATGTGAAGCTGAGGTTAATATTTTAGTAATTGTCTCTGATTGGTTGATGCCCGGAATGAAAGGAGATGAGTTGCTGATTAAAATCCACCAAAAATATCCGCAAATTGTGACAGTGATGCTGACAGGACAAGCCGACAAAGAAGCAATCGAACGCACAAAAAATCAAGCTAATCTTCATGCTTTCATAGAAAAACCTTGGCAGAATCAAGAATTAATTGAAGCGATTAAGTCTGGTCTAGCAAATTTATGAAAAAACCAGTCATTATTTGTGTGGATGATGAGCAGACTATACTCGATAGTCTGGAAATAGACCTCCTAAAAGCCTTTGAAGATAAATATTTAATTGAAACGGCCCAAAGTGGCGAAGAAGCTTTAGAGTTGCTGTCAGAACTTTTAGCAGAACAGTATGAAGTTCCTTTGGTTATTTCGGATCATATCATGCCTAGCATGAAAGGAGACGAACTATTAAGGAGCGTTCATGCTATCTCGCCGAACTGTCTCAAAATCATGCTGACGGGCCAGGCCGATTTGGATGCGGTAGCCAATGCTATTAACTATGCTAAATTGTACCGATATATACCTAAACCTTGGCAATGTGATGACTTAAAATTAACGGTCACTGAGGCAATATATAGATATTTTCAAGATAAACAATTAGCGGAAAAACAAAGAGAACTGCAGGAAATGAATCAGGAGTTGGTAAAATTAAACCGCAAGCAGGCGATGCTGATTGCCAAACTCCATGAAAACGAAAGTCGCTTGACGCAATATTTAGAAGCTATGCCATTGGGCGTGTGTGTACTTGATGCAAACGGGCAATCTTTCTACGCTAACCAGAAAGCGCGGGATGTATTTGGCAAAGGCACTGTGCCACATATTAATTCAGAGCAAAAAGCAGCTATTTATCAATTCTATAAAACCGGGACTAATCAGAGATGCCCTGTGGAAGAATTGCCAATTATGCGGGCGCTTAGGGGCGAAAATGTGCGGACTGAGGGTGTAGAAATTCGTACAGCTAATAAGATTATTCCTGTAGAGAGTTGGGCAACTCCAATTTATGATTCTACAGGAGACATTTCCTATGCGATTATTGCTTTTAGTGACATAAGTGAACGCAAGGAAGCTGAAGCGGCGCTAATTCAAGCTGAAGAGAAGTATCGCGGGATATTTGAAAATGCTCTAGAAGGTATTTTTCAGACGACGCCGGACGGACATTTTATCAGTGCGAATCCTGCTCTGGCGGAAATTTACGGCTACGATTCTGCGTCAGAATTGATAGAAAGTATTAATGATATTCAGCAGCAATTGTACGTGGAACCGAACCGCCGTCAAGAGTTTTTGGGGCTGATGAAACAGCACGGTACTCTGTGTGAGTTTGAGTCTCAGGTTTACTGTCGAGATGGCAGCATTATCTGGATTTCTGAGTATGCGCGCACAGTTTATGATGCTAACGGTGAAGTGCTTTACTATCAGGGTTTTGCTAAGGATATTAGTTTGCAAAGACAGGTAGAAGTGGAACGAATTAGGTTTACTAATGATTTAAAAAAAGCTTTGGCAGCCGAAGAAAAGTTAAATGAGGCACTGTCAGAAAACGAAAGCCGATTGACTCAATTCCTGGAAGCGATGCCAGTAGGAATATTTGTTGTGGATGGTAAGGGTAAACCTTTTTACATGAATTCTTGGGGCGAAAGGATACTAGCCCAAGGTTTAATTTTTGATGGGGGTACTGAGCAATTTCCTGAAGCTTATCATTTTTACGACGCTGGAACTAATCAATTGTATCCCAGGGATAGCCAACCGATTGTTCGGGCGTTGCGGGGAGAATTTGTGCGTATGGACGATCTAGAAGTTCATGGGTCGGATCGGATTGTGCCGATCGAGGTTTGGGCGACTCCAATCTACGACGAACGGAAAAACATAGTTTACGCCATCGCGGCTTTTCAAGACATCACGGAACGTCTAGAGGTAGAAACCGAGCGCCGCCAATTCACAGACGAGTTGCAAAAAGCTTTAGCAGCAGAAGAAAAATTAACAGATGCTTACGGGCGGTTTGTGCCGCACCAATTTCTCCACTTTCTGGGATATGAAAGTATTCTGGAAGTCAAATTAGGCGATCAGGTACAGAAAGAAATGTCGGTGCTGTTTTCAGATATCCGCGATTTCACTTCTCTTTCGGAAAAAATGAATCCCGAAGAAAATTTTAAATTTATTAATGGTTATTTGTCCCGGATGGAACCGGCAATTACTGACAATTTTGGTTTTATTGACAAATACATTGGCGATGCGATTATGGCGCTGTTTGATGGCAGTGCGGACGATGCTGTGAAAGCTGGAATTGCAATGCTAGAAGAGCTTAACGAGTATAATATTAGTCGCAATCGACCCGATCGCCCGCCGCTGCAAATTGGCATTGGCATCAATACAGGTTCTTTGATGTTAGGCACGGTGGGCGGCCAAAGCCGGATGGACAGCACGGTAATTAGCGATGCGGTAAACTTAGCCTCCCGCGTGGAAACTTTAACGAAAGAGTATGAGGTTTCGATGTTAATTACTCACAATACTTTTATACAGTTAAACGAGTTTTATGATTTGAGGTTGATCGATCGCGTAGCAGTTAAAGGCAAATCGCGAATGGTAACACTTTATGAAGTATTTGCGGCAGATCCGCCAGAGTTACGACAGAAAAAGTTAGAGACAAAGACCATCTTTGAGCAAGCTTTGGTACTCTACAATAGTGACAAGTGTGGCGAAGCTATAAGATTGTTTTCGGCCTGCTTGGAAATCAACCCTAATGATAAGGTAGCTCAAATTTATATGCAGCGGTGTCTGAAAGGAGCGATCGCTCCTGCATAATACCATTTTAGAGTTGAGATTTAACAATTGGGAATGACTTATGCCATAAGGGTGGGAATTTTGCCTACAGTTGTATTCTTTTTGGAAACTGGAATAATCATGGTTTAGACAGGCAGGGAAACGCAAACTATGGTTTCTTGCTGCGGCAAACTTTCTATTTTAAATTCTCCGCCGTGCAATTCTACAAGGCGTTGAACAATAGCCAAGCCCAATCCCAAACCTGCTTGTTGGTAAAGTTTGCGATCGAACTGCCTGTAAGCTTCTAGCTGTGCAATCTGATCGTTAGTCATACCGCGGCCTTGGTCTTTGACAGACAGAATAAAAGTCTGATTTTCGACGAAAGTGCGTAATAAAACAGGCGTTCCTTCTAAAGAAAATTTGAAGGCATTGTCCAATAGTTCTTCAACAATTTTTGCGAGTCTGACAGAATCAATAGCAACCGACGAATCTTGCAAGTTTAATTGTAAATCGTCGGTTCTATTCGCGTGTTTTGCTTGCTGCCGCGCTTTTTGACTCAGCAAAGATTTTACACAGCTAAATTCGCTGTTTCGCATCTCCTTTAGCAGTTCGGGATTGGTGGCTGCTATCTCCAGTTCTGCATACAGCAAAAAGTTCTGAATCAGCCGATACAAGCGATGACCGGAAGTTTGAATTTGACCGATCATCTCTAAGATATCTGATTCCTCTAAGACCTGATATTCTGACAGAATTAGCTCAGAAAAGCCCAGAATTGCATTCAAAGGAGTCCGCAATTCGTGGGGCAGCGACATACTAATATTAGTGCGTAATTCGTCTAGCGTCTTTTGAGATTGTCGGCTAATTGTTTTTTGTTTTTCAAGTCTAATAGCAATGGCTTTTAGCAATTCTTGGGGCGTACAGGGCTTAGTAATGTAATCGTCAGCTCCCAGTTCCATGCCCGTGCGAATGTCAACTTTATCGGCTTTGGCTGTGAGGAAAATAAACGGAATTGTGGCAGTCAATGGTTCGGATCGCAAAGCTTTGATGACGCCGTGACCGTCTACTTCCGGCATCATCATGTCGCACAAAATTAAGTCGGGGATTTTTTCGATCGCCAATTTGATGCCGACTTGGCCGTTACTCGCTCCTATTCCTTCAAAATTCTCGGCTTCCAGCAACTCTAAAATATTCTCTCTAATCGCTTCTTCGTCTTCTATTACCAAAATCTTAGCCACGGTGCTAGCTCCTTTTTGTTAGTAGTTTGTTGGAAAAATTCTAGGTTCAGATACTTGATAAGTTTGTTTGTTAGGGGCTTAATTAATCGTTAAATCGCAGATATATATAGTTGATAATTCAGTTCTTATTGACAGGGATCGCAAATTAAAGGCAAGGTAATAGTGAAAGTTGTGCCTTTTCCTTCTTGACTCTCGATCGCAAGTTGGCCGCCGTGAAGTTCCACAGCCCTCTTCACAATTGCTAAGCCGAGACCTGTTCCCGAAATAGTGCCGACATTTGGAGCTCGGTAAAAAGTTTCTAATATCCGCTCTCTATCGGCTTGGGGAATGCCGATGCCCTGGTCTTGAACTTGGAACACAGCTTCGTTGTTTTGACAGTTGAGGTGCAAGGAAACTGTACTGCCGACGGGGGAATATTTGATGGCATTTGAGAGGACATTTCCCAAAATTTGCTGCAGCAGTTTTTCATCCATTTGAGCCTCGCAGTCGCCGCCTTCGTATTGAAAGGCGATCGGGTGTTGGTTGCTGTCGTTGAGCTGCTGCTCTTCTACCAGTTGACGGCAAAATTTTTCGAGGTTTAAGGAAACCGGTTGAAACTGCAAGGTATTGGCTTCGATTTTGCCAATTACGAGGATATCTTCTAATAACTCTGTCATGCGTTTAATTGCTAATTGAATCCGCACAAAATGAGTAGATTTTTTATCTTGGGGCCACTGAGAACTGTAATCTTGCAGCAATCCAGCGGAAAATTGGATGGTTGTCAAAGGTGTGCGAAACTCGTGGGAAACCATTGTGACAAATTTAGCTCGCAGTTGTGAAAGTTCCTTTTCTCGTGCGAGGGCTTTGAGAATTTCCGCTTCTGCTCGTTTGCGATCGCTAATGTCACGGGCTTCCGCTATCAGCAGCAAAATTTGTCCTGTCTCATTTTTAACAGGTTTCAGTGAGAAATCAACTGTCATAATTTGGCCACTTTTGCCTAACAAGTCGATTTCGCTGCGGAAAAACTCGCCACGACTTGCTTTGCCGATCGCGCATTGCAATTGTTCGGAAACCTGTGGCGACTTGCCCCAAACCGCCATTTCCCAAATCGGGCGGCCCACAATACCCTCCGATCGCAATCCGGCAAAATCGAGGGTTGTCTCGTTGACTTCCAGCACAATTCCTTCGGGAGTCAGCAGCTTGGTTAGCTGAAATGATGAGTCAAAAATCGCCCGAAAGCGGCGCTCGCTTTCCCGCAGCATTTGAAAGGTTTGAGAGCGTTCGATCGCGTAGCGGATCGTCCGCACTAATAATTGAGTAGTAATTTGACCTTTGACAATATAATCTTGAGCTCCCAAGCGAACTGATTCGAGGGCGATCGCCTCATCGTCCAAGCCTGTCATTACCACCATTGGCACATCAGGAGCAACTTCTCGCAGGCGAGTTAGGGTTTCCAAACCGCGGCTGTCGGGCAAAGAAAGGTCGAGCAAAACTACATCAAAGGGTTGTTTACACAGTTGTGCGATCGCCTCATGCAGGAACTCAACAGACACCAGTTCCCACTCGACGCCCACAGATACTTCTAACAGTTCTGCAAGCAAATCAGCATCAGCCGGATTGTCTTCTACTAACAGAATCTTAATCCACATAGCTTAGACGTTTTTGACTATAAAAATTTTACTCTACCAATCTTAGGTTAAACTTTTTTGCTTTCCCTTACCATTTTCAACTTGAAAATTATTATTTGGGAACTGTCACCACCACCAGCCACCAATCCTCAATCCATCTCACCAGCTTAGCCACTTGACTAAAATCGATAGGCTTAGTGATGTAGCACCGGGCTGACAGGGCATAAAACTTGAGCATATCTTCATCGGCTGCTGAGGTTGTCATTCGATTTTAGATTTTAGATTTTAGATTTTAGATTGACTTGCGCGAGATAAATTGGGGGGCTTGAGGATTTTAGATTTTAGATTTGGGATTGATTCCACGGATAAATCTGGGGGCTTGTACCATCAAGAAATTCGCTTGTCATAATTACCACCGGAATCATTTTTAACTTGAGTGTTGAGTTGATTTATATCAATATTTTTAACCTTTTTTTTAGGCAAAATTAAGTTAATCAGAATTAAATTAGACCGAGAAGGCGAACCGAAAAGCCTGCTTTATTCAATAAACTCTTGCTTGTACCCTATTTTCTACTATTTGCAACTTGTTAAAAATTGGCTGGGCGCCAGCTTTTATAAACCCCATTCAGCCTCGCCGAGCAAATCATGCACCAGCAGAATTTCCATAGGTTAAAAATTTTTAGAGCATTCATAAGCAAAGCTTTTGTCCGTTTAATTTAGAGGAAGTTTGACGACTGCCAGCCAGAATTCCTCAATTAACCTGACTACTTTAGTAAATTCTACGAAGTCTACTGGTTTTGTTATGTAACAGTTGGCGTGGAGCGAGTAGGACTTAAAAATATCTTCGGGCGCTGCTGAAGTGCTGAGAATTACTACAGGAATTAATTTTAATTTGGGGTCGGTTTTAATTTCTTCTAGCACTTCAATACCGCTTTTTTTCGGCAGATGCAAATCGAGCAAAATCAAATCGGGACGGGGGACTCTGAGATAAGGTTCTTTGCGGCGCAAAAACTTGATTGCTTCGACTCCATCCTCCACAAAATGTAAGTTATTCAATATTTTACCCTGACTGAGGACTTCTCTTGCCAAATCCGCATCGCTGGGAGAATCCTCAATCAGCAGAATCTCTATAGGTCTAACAGTGCTTCGATCGCTCATAACCGGCGTATCCCTTTGAGTATAAAAACAAAATTGAATTTTGAGGCTTCAGGTACTAATTATAGGAATAGTGAAGTAAAAAGTCGCTCCTTTTCCCTCCTGAGATTCCACCCAGATCCGACCGCCGTGGCGTTCAACAATGCGCTTGCACATCGCCAAACCTATGCCAGTACCGGAATATTGGCGGCGGGAATGCAGGCGCGCAAAAATGATAAAAATGCGATCGGCATACTGGGGATCGATGCCAATGCCGTTATCGCGGACACTGAACACCCATTCGCTCTCTTGCAGGCGAGCAGCGATATGAATCACCGGGATATCTTGGCGACAAAATTTGATGCTGTTGGCGACCAAATTTTGGAATAATTGCACCAGTTGAAATTCATCCGCCATCACGGTTGGCATCGCGTCGTAGGTGATTACAGCTTTTGTTTCGGCGATCGCAATTTGCAAATTGCACATAGTTTGCTTAACCACAGCGTTGCAGTCCGCCTGCTCAAACTCCTGACCCCTCGTTCCCAGGCGCGAATACGCCAACAAATCGTTAATTAACTGCTGCATTCTGGTGGCGCCATCGACAATATAATTAATATACTTATCTGCGCGATCGTCCAAATTTCCTTGATAGCGCTGGGCAAGCAATTGAGTGTAACTGGTAACGGCTCGGAGCGGTTCTTGCAAATCGTGGGAAGCCACATAAGCAAATTGTTCTAATTCCTCGTTGGAACGCTTCAAATCTTCTGTCAGTTGCAGCATTTGCTGCTCTGCTTCTTTGCGGCTTGTAATGTTGTAAACCAAGGCGCAACAAGACAGTAGATTACCCTCGGAGTCCATGACTGGACTGGTAGACATATCAGTCCAAATATCTTTACCGTCCTTGCTTTTAAATTTAAATTCGTGTTGTTCACCAATACCTTGCTTACGGCGCTCGACATTTTCAATAGCTTGTGGTTTTTCCCGTTCGTCCATAAAATCAAAAAGCGACCGCCCGAACATTTCTAATTCACTATAACCTAGCATTCGCGCCATTGCGTGGTTTACGTAAGTCGTGAGGCCATTTCTGTCAATTACCCAAATACCTTCTTCGGCTAATTCAACTATTTGCCTGTACTTGAATTCGCTTTCCAGCAAAGCAGTTTCAGTTAGTTTCCGCTCAGTGATATCTTTCATAAAACAGTGGTGACCGTTAAATATCCCTTGTGCGTCGCAAGCTTTTACCATCGTTAATTGCTTATAAAAAAATGAGCGATTTTTTCGGACTCCTCTAGCTTCAACTTCTACTTTGCCAGAAATTAGCATTTCCTGATAAGCTGAAATCATCATCTCAACATCGCCCGGATGTACGGTGCTCTGCCATTCCATGCCAAGCATTTGGTCCGGTTCGTAACCGCATTTATGAGCGTAAGCTCGGTTAACCTTCACGTAGCGCCCCTCAATATCCAGCCGCGAAATGCCTTCCACCGCATTTTGCATGGCACTGGTTAGGTCACGCAGCTCTTTTTCAGCTTGTTTGCGATCGCTAATATCCTGACCAATACCCAAAAAACCGTTAATATTTCCGCTACTATCAAATAAGGCAGTCACCGACAGCAGTACCGGAAACCGCGAACCATCTTTGCGAATATAAGTCCATTCATTTTCGTCCGCGATTTCCCGGCACGGCAAGGTAAATAATACTTGAATTCCCGGCTCTATTTTCACTCCCAATTCTTGAGAAAGAACTTCAGCTCTTTGAGCGACCTCCAGAGGCTCGTGAATTATTGCTATGGTGACTTTCCCCACTACTTCTTCTAGCGAATAACCTAAAAGTTGCTCTGCTGCCCGATTAAATGTTTTAATTGTACCGTCGGAATCGGTAGAAATAATTGTGTAGTTAGCGCTATTAAGAATAGCATTTTGCAGTTGCGTCAATTCCAACAAAGTGAGAGCAATTTTTTCGCGGTAGGCTATTTCTTTTTGCAATTGGTGGTTAGAAATTTCAATTTGAGCAGTGCGCTCAGCAACTCGATGCTCCAGAGTTTCATTGAGCAGTCGATTTTCCTCTTCTATCTGCTTGCGTTCTGTAATATCAGTAATAGTACAGACATAACTTTTAACCTCCCCATTTTCTCCGACTTGACCGACAGATTGACCGAATACCCAACTGATTTGAGGGTGATTAATGCCTTGAAAGCGGTACTCAGATTTAAACGGCAATTTCTCCTGCGCGGCGCTATACCATTCAGAAAAAACCCGATCGCGATCGTCTGGATGAATGCCTTGCAACCACCCTTTGCCCAAAGCTTCATCACAGGTAATTCCCGAAATTTGACACCAACGCTCGTTGACATACAAGCAGTCTCCTCCAGCATCTGCATAAAATATTCCCACCGGCGAAGCTTCAGTTAAAGTTTGATAGCGAGCTTCCGTTTCTCGGCGTTCAATTATTTCTTTTTGCAGTATTGAATCGATCATCCCTAATTGAGTTGGACTCAGGAGAGTTAATGCTTGGGGAACGAAAGGAATTAATGCAAAAGCGGTGTAACCAGAAATCGCGGCGGTAATAATTTTTAGAATGCCAGAAACCCAATAAACAGGATGCCAAAGCGTCCAAACTTCCATCACATGAGTAGTGCCGCCGGAGATAATAAAGGCTGCAAACAGCCAAAAGATATTGCGAAAGGGCAAGTCTTTTCGCTGAAAGATAAAATAATAAATTAGCGAGAGGGGTATTGAATAGTAAGCCAGGGCAATGATAGAGTCTGACACTATGTGGAGTGCTACTAGCTCTCGCTGCCAAAGGTAACAGTGACCGTGAGGAATATAATTTCCCGTGAATAACAGGTGATTTAAAAACTTCCAAATCATAAACGGAATGACAAATGGGGAAGGAGTAATTTAACGCAATAACTTATAACTTATCTTAACTCTCTGAAATATACAGTTCTGGAGGCACGGGAGGCTAAAAACCCGGTTTCTTCATAAAGGCCTCATTGCCAAACCGAATATTGTGGTAGAAACTGGTTTTTCTTCGGTAAGTCTTAATATAGCAATTCTCAATGATTCGCGAGCTGTAGCGAGCTCTAGGTTGGGTATAACTCATATGTTGCACCATTCTCAATCCTTTTATGAACAGGCTTTTCGGCCTGTTCCACAAGAGATGAATTTTCTTGTGGAACAGGCCGAAAAGCCTGTTCCTGACAATGGTGCAAGATGTGAGGTATGACGAAGTGAAACCCTAGATGCCGATTTGAGATTTGAGATTTTAGCTTTTCCTTTCTTCTTCCTTATCTTCTAGATAACTAAAGCCTTCTTCCATCTATCCGTTATCTCTGTTACATCCGTCGAGCGAATCCGTTGCCCAACTTCCTTCTGCTATAAAAAATGGGGCGAGCTCGAAGCCCGCCCCACCCAAAATTATGCTGCTGCTATTAACCCAACAGCGCCTGAGCCTTAGCTACCACATTATCAACGGTGTAGCCAAACTTTTCTAAAGCAACGGGGCCCGGTGCAGAAGCGCCGAATCGGTCAATACTGAGGCTATCGCCTTCAGAACCCAAATAACGTCCCCAGCCGAAGCTAGAACCTGCTTCAACTGCCAACCGCTTAGTAACAGCTTTCGGCAGTACAGATTCGCGGTAAGCGGCATCTTGTAAGTCGAACAATTCCCAGCAAGGCATCGAAACTACGCGCACTTTATTACCTGCGGCGCGCAATTTTTCAGCGGCATCAACGCAGAGGTAGGTTTCGCCGCCGGTGCCGATTAAAATGATGTCGGGAGTGCCGCCGTCGTCGGACAAAATGTAAGCGCCTTTGGCTGTTCCTTCGATCGAACTTCCGGCCAAGTTGGGCAGATTTTGGCGCGACAAAGCCATTAAAGTTGGGCGAGTGCGGCTTTCAACGGCCACTTTGTAAGCGCCGGATGTTTCATTACCATCCGCAGGGCGCATTACCAACAAATCGGGAATTACTCGCAGAGAAGCGATGGTTTCCACGGGTTGGTGAGTTGGGCCGTCTTCGCCCAAGGCTACGGAGTCGTGAGTCATTACGTAAATAACTCCAGCTTCCGAGAGTGCAGAGAGGCGAATTGCTCCCCGCATATAGTCAGCAAATACCAAGAAAGTGGCGCAGTAAGGAATTAAACCGCCGTGCAGTACCATACCGTTGGCGATCGCACCCATGGCGTGTTCCCGCACACCAAAGCGCAGGTTACGTCCTTCGTACTGACCTTTTTGGAAGTCTTTTTCACCCTTGAGCAAAGTCATGTTAGAAGATGCCAAGTCAGCGGAACCGCCGATCAGTTCAGGTAACACACCTGCCAAAGCATTCAAACATTTTCCAGAATGATTCCGAGTCGAATCGGCTTTATCTTCTGCCTTGTATGTCGGCAAAACTTTATCCCAACCTTCAGGAAGTTTGCCGGCAACGCTGCGCTCATATTCTGCTGCTTCTGCAGGATATGCTGCTTTATAAGCATCAAAAGCTTTCTGCCATTCTTGCTCAGATTGAGCACCGCGATCGACTGCTTTGCGGAAGTGTGACAAAGCATCATCAGGAATCTCAAACGGTGCGTGTTCCCACTTCAAGAAATCACGAGTTGCTTTCACTTCATCGGTACCCAAAGCAGCACCGTGAGAACTGTAAGAATTGCGCTTGTTAGGAGAACCGTAACCAATGATGGTGCGGACTTTAATCATGGACGGTTTGTCCGTGACTTTTTTGGCTTCTTCAATAGCTTTGTGAACTGCTTCTAGGTTAGTATCTTCGTCTAGAGCGGTATTGTCTACTGTAATAACGTGCCAATTGTAAGCTTCAAAACGCTTGCCCACATCTTCAGTAAAGGCCAAGCTGGTGTCGCCTTCAATAGAAATGTGATTGTCATCGTACAAGGCAATTAATTTGCCGAGTCCGAGGTGTCCGGCCAAAGAACAAGCTTCGCCAGAAATGCCTTCCATGTGGCAGCCGTCACCCATGATGACATAGGTGTAGTGGTCAACAATTTTATGGTCGGGCTTGTTAAACTTAGCAGCGAGGTGAGCTTCTGCCATTGCCAAACCGACGGCATTAGCAATTCCTTGTCCGAGGGGGCCTGTGGTAACTTCTACGCCTTCGGTGACGAAGTTTTCGGGGTGTCCGGGGGTTTTGGATTCCCACTGACGAAATTGCTTGATGTCGTCGAGGGTGACGCTATCGTAGCCGGTCAAGTACATGAGGGCGTACTGTAGCATACAGCCGTGGCCAGCGGAGAGGACGAAGCGATCGCGATTAAACCATTTGGGGTTTTTGGGGTTGAACCGCATGAACCGATCCCACAGCACAAAGGCCATAGGGGCAGCGCCCATCGGCAGTCCCGGGTGTCCTGATTTTGCTTTTTCTACCGCATCGATGGCCAAAAAGCGGATAGAGTTGATGCAGAGTTCTTCGAGTGATTGGGTTGCAACAGCCATAATTCTGGTTTTTATATGTTAAGAGAGAGTGTGTGTGGTCGATTCTGACAGAGGTGCGATGAGCCGAGTTCGATCGCTCGCGTTTCTGCTGTTCAGTTTCTGTGGAACTGCCGTGAGGCTGCACTACATATCATCTCACCTGTTGCGATCGACAGACAACTTAATTTTTTAATGTTTCGGTCGCTTTGTGCAGTTGATTGTAAATTGTTATAAGGAATACCCTGAAAACCCCGTGACTTCAGTCCGGGGATGAAAGGGCGTTACAGGATTTATCCTGCCTGCTCTCTTTACCCCAGTCCTGAATCTAAAATCTCATCTTTTCAATTCAAAAAACTTTCGTGAAAAGTTTTGGACACGACGGGACAGTATGGTAAACTGAAACAGTCACGGTTAAACTCCCTTGCCGTCGTGAAACGGGACATGAGACACACTTTTAGGCATAAACTGGGGGACAAAGTGCGACGAAAACACTATAAACAGTCGAAACCGAAAATGTAGGTTTCAATCCAGCAAACACAAACTTTTTTACGCTCGAATTGTTAAGTAGGGTAGGGCATACCCGAACTCTAGGGAAATATCCTAGTACGCTTTTGGAGATAGATCCGCTGGGATGTTTCTGAGTTAGGCTCGTCAATTGGTGGTATCCCCACGGTTGAAAGGTTTAAGAATTGCCGCAAGGACAGAACATTTTAAGGTCAGTCGCTGAATTAAGAATCCCCTCGGCTTCAGCCAGGGGAGTGTCAAGATAGAGTTTGGTGTTTCTGACATCTTGCAGCTTTGTCACGAACAGGCAAGATGCCTGTTCCACAAAGAGTGAATTTTCTTGTGGGGCGTTGATTTGAGCAACGCTCGATCGCACGATCGCCAGAATAGTGCAAGATGTCAGATATTTGTAATTTTAATCAGGCAATAACTAATGACTCTCAGTGAAGCCGAAGTCCGCAGTCAAAAAGTAGACGAACTGCGATCGCAAGGCATAGAACCGTATCCCAGTGAATCCTACGCGCGATCGCACACAGCCAAGCAAGTTCGCGAAATATTTAGTCAGCCGGGAAAAGAACTCGAAAACGGACAAAGTGACCCCGAAGAAATTTCCCTGCGATTAGCAGGCCGCATCACTTCCAAGCGAGACAGCGGCAAAATTGGTTTCATCGATTTAAAAGACGCCACAGACAAAATTCAACTCAAAATCGAGAAAGCAATCGTCACCGGCGAAGTCGGTTTGAGCTTTGAACAAATTAAAAAATTGCTCGATGTCGGCGATTTTGTCGGTGTCGAAGGTATCGGCTGCCGCACCCCCAGGGGAGAACTTTCTATTTTAGTGAGGGAATTCAAGCTTTTATCAAAAGCTACCATTCAATTTCCCGATTCTTATTATGGAATTAACGACCCCGAAGTTTGCCGCCGTCACCGCGAAATGGATTTGGCAAGCAACCAAGATGCGCTCAACCGTTTTATGCTGCGTAGTCGCATCGTTCAAAGCATCCGTTCCTATCTCTGGCAAGCCAATTTTTACGAAATAGAAACGCCAACACTCCAAGCTATTTACGGCGGTGCTGCTGCTAAGCCATTCATCACTCACCACAATGCTTTGGAGGTGGATTTGTATTTGCGAGTCGCTCCAGAATTATTCTTAAAAAGAGCAATTTGCGGCGGTTTCGAGCGAGTCTTTGAACTAGGGAAAGCATTTAGAAATGAGGGAATTGACAGCACCCACAATCCAGAGTTTACCTCTTTGGAAGTTTACCAAGCTTATGCTGATGTTTTCGACATTTTAGGAGTAGTCGAAGACGTGATGTGTTTCGCAGCGGCGGCGGTATTTGGGGATGTCAAGGAAATTGAAAATCAGGGAGAAACTATTAGTTTAGAACGCAAGTACGATTACAGCGAAAAATATCCCGGTTTCAGCGGCAAACACTGGCAAGTGAAAACGATGGTAGAAGCTGTCAGAGACGAGTTTGGGCTGGATTTTGACAGTTTGGACTTGGAAAGTGCGATCGACTCTGCAACCAAGCTAGAATTGCACCTGTCTAAGTTAGAACAACAGAGTTTAGGGTACGTGCTGTATGCAGTTTTTGACAAATTAGTTGTTCCCAAACTAATTCAACCTACATTCATCATCGACTATCCTGTTGAAGTCAGTCCCTTAGCAAAAGGACATCGCAGCAAGCCGGGATTTGTAGAACGTTTCGAGCTGTTTATTAACGGTACAGAATACTCTAACGGCTTCTCAGAATTGAACGATCCGAAAGAGCAAAGAAAGCGGTTTGAGGAACAGTTAGCGCAGAAAAATGCGGGCGATGACGAAGCGCATCCAATGGATGAAGACTTTATTCAAGCGCTATCTTTGGGAATGCCTAACTGTGCCGGAATGGGCATCGGCGTAGACAGATTAGTCATGCTTTTAACTAATACTCAAAGTATCCGAGATGCCGTCATGTTCCCGACAATGCGGCCGGTCAAAGATTGATTCGTAATGTTTTGTAGGGGCGGGTTTTACCAACAATATCTAACTCAAACAAACAGTCTCTATAAACCCGCCCCCACCCACAAATAACCTACATCAACCTTGACTTCGATCAAATACGAAAAATGTGCATTGCGATTTACCGTTGGAGGGGGGCGGGTTTATATATATTGTCAATTATTGGCTAATTTTGTTGGTTAACCCGCCCCTACAATTCTACGGAAAATGTGCATTTTGATGGCTGGTTGGGTGGGGGCGGGTTTATATAGATTGTCAATTATTGACAGGTATTTTGGGTGAACCCGCCCCTACAAGCATCAGTTTCAAGAATTTAAGATCACCGCATAAACGAACCGACAACACCGTTCATATCTTCAGCCAAAGGATTTCCCAAAGCCTTAAACTTCCACTCGCCGCCTTCTCGATAAACTTCTCCCATCAACATATTTAATTTTCCTTCATAAGATGGGTCATTTGACAAGCGATAGCGAGCGATTTCTTTGCCTGCGGCATCTACAGCTCTCACGAAAGCATTTTCTACCAGGCCGAAATGCTGTTTTCTCTCTTTTCCATCGTAAATATTTACGCCCAAAATAATTTTGTGATATTCTGCAGGCAAAGAACTCAGTTTCACCACTATTTGTTCGTCGTCTCCCTCTCCCTCACCCGTGAGATTGTCGCCTGAGTGAACAACTGTTTTGTCCTTTGACTCCAAATGAGAGTAATAAATTACATCCTCTTTGTAGTTCTTTATTTTGCCATTTTCTCCCAACAGCATAGCGTAGGAATCTAAGTCAAAATTTGCACCGCTGCTTCGGCCGAAAAGACCTTTTTTAGTTTGTGCCACATCCCAGCCCAAACCCATTGTCAGTCTGGACAAGTCGTATTCGCTTTTGCTGAGAACTATTGATTGTCCTTTTGTTAAGTTGATAGCCATAGTTTTGTGATTTTGTAAGGTTTATGGTGAAGTTGAATGATTGCCCTAAGCTAGCATTTTGTTTGTCGGCAAAAGCTGTTTCTAGGGTAAGAGATTTTTGATTCGTGCTGATTTTACCCAATGCGGATATTCTGCAGTCAACAAATCGTATAATTCCTCATCGGCAATATGCTCCGGGTCTTCTAAACTGAAGAAATCGGCGTTGTCTAGGTAGCGATCGCCCATTTGGTCAAGCTGCTCTAAAAAGCTAAAATCGCTCGCTACGGCTCTTGCTAACCACCCGCGCACTCCCTTACTTTTGACATCTTTCTGCGACTTACCGATCGCCATAAACTGCCAAAATATCGGCTCATAGGACGACCATTGTAGCTGCTGCTTGGTTTCCGATTCGTCCGCAGTGGCTCCATCAGTCACAAACATCACGTAGACAGGTCGATCGGCTTTAATAGCTGCGTAGCGCCTGCTACCGCGACCGTCTGGAAAATAGAAGTTTCTAATTTCCTTGATTACTTTACCGTAGTAAGTACCTCCTTCTAAAGGATACTGTTGGAGTATATGGTGGATGAAGTTTGAGAAATTGTCGATCGACATTTCACCGGGATTGTGGGGGTTGACTCCAAACAGAAATATGTCGATAGCAGCGTTGTCATCAAACCGACATCCCAAAGCCAAAATCTTCTCTGCCAAACGCTGAATCTTTCCTGAACTGTATAGCGAAGACATGGAACCAGAAATATCGAGGCAAAGCGCTACTTGAGCATCGTGATTGGTGAGATTTGCCTTTTTTAGCGAGATATCTGCTTTCTTAGCGAGATTGAAAATGTGCGGCGCTTTCTCCTGAAGCTTTTTGTCTAATGCTATAGCTTTCTGACTTTTGTTGCTATCTTCAATAACTGGTAATCTAGGCAGTTCTACTGTACGTTGTGCAGGTTTTTCTGGCTGTTGAATCTCTGAATGATACTTGTCAACAAAACTCTGCAACCCTGCTTTATATCCTTGTCCTACAGCCTGAAATCTCCAAGCTGCATCTTTTTTATACAACCGTCCAAATTCGACTGCTGTTTCTTCAGAAAAAGCTTCTGTTAAATCATACCGCGCTAGTTCGCTGTCGGTTTCGCGATCGTACAATCGGATAAAAGCATTTCTGATTTGGCTAAAATTTTGATGTTTAGCTTGTGCGTCATGAATCGTGACCACAAAAACCATTTCCTCAACAGCAGCCGTTACTTTTTCCAAGTCTACATCAATTGTCTCGTCATCCCCTTGAGTTTGACCAGTTTGATTATCTCCCGAATGGGCGATCGCTCCGTCCGGCGACTGCGAGTTATTGTAAAATACAAAGTATCTTTCATCGGGAATCTTGCCGTCAGAACCTAACGCAAAAACCGAGGCATCGATATCGCAGCTTTGCTGGTTTGAGTCTGAAAAATTTAGTTCAGTTGCTATTTCCCATCCCAGGGCGATCGCAACTTTTGTTAAACTTGGAGATGTTTTAGAAAGATTAAATCTTTCGCCCTTCTTTAATTGAATTCCCATCTGGTTTGTCACCTCATGAGTCTGGCTTAAAATCGAGGGAAATATTCCTGCTTCCGAATTTCCCCTCGATTTATTTAGTTAGGAGCGATCGACCTTTTATCCGGCATACTTATCTACAAAGCTTTGCAAGCCGGAATTGTAGCCTTCTCCTACAGCTTGAAACCTCCACTCGCCGTCTTTCTTGTAAAGTCTGCCAAACTCTACCGCTGTCTCCCTAGAAAAATCCTCGTCCAAATCGTACTTCGTTACTTCTGTGTTAGTAGTAGTGTCGTAAATCCTGATAAAAGCATTCCGCACTTGACCGAAGTTTTGCCTTCTCAATTCTGCTTCGTGGATAGTTACCACAAACACAATTTCTTGCACCGCCGGATCGACTTTGGTTAAATCGACTGTAACGGTTTCATCATCGCCAAATCCTTCTCCGGTTCTGCTATCTCCCAGATGTATTACAGAAGTGTCCGGCGACTCCTTGTTGTTGTAGAAAACAAAGTATTTTTCGCCGGGAATTTTGCCAGTAGCCCCCAACATAAACACGGAAGCATCTAAGTCAAACGCTGCGCCGGTGTCTGTAGCATTGGTATCCCATCCCAAACCAATCCCGGCATTTTTTAGCCCCGGTGCTTCTTTAGAGAGATTGATTCTCCCGCCTTTTTCTAAGTTGATAGACATTTGCTCTCCTGTTTGCAACATCTCTGATATTACTGCTAACAATTATACCAACTGTCAGAGCAGCTTGACAAATTGCTTTTGGTACTCGTCCTCGGTCAATCGATTTTAGATTTTAGATTTTGGATTTGGGATTTTGGATTGGAGAATTGCTCCCGTATGGTCAGAGCAGCTTGACAAATTGCTGCTGGTACTCATCCTCAGTCATCAGTTCGTGGGTATTTTCCACCCTGTCTAAAAACACGATTCCATCTAAATGGTCGTGTTCGTGTTGAAAAATTCGGGCCACAAAGTCTGTCAATTCTTGTCGGTGGAGTTTGCCGTCTCTACTGGTGTATTCTATCTCGATCGCCCTACTTCTCGGCACCAATCCCCGAATCCCCGGAATGCTCAAACAGCCTTCCCAGTCTTTGACTGTCTCTGTTGATGCAGCCACAATCCGGGGATTAATCATCGCTGTGGGATCCATGTGGGGTGCTTGGGGATACCGCAGGTTGGGGCGAGATGCGACGATGAACAGACGATCGGACTGAGCCGCTTGAGGGGCGGCAATCCCCACTCCGTTTGCCTGCTGTACTGTACAGATTAAGCTGTCGATTAACTGTTGAATGCGATCGTCCTTAATATTCTCGACAACTTGCGACTGGCGGCGCAATACGGGATTTCCTAATTGTGAGATTTGTAAGAGTTCTGCCATAGTTATTGGTTAGTCGTTATTGGTTATTTGTTGTTACCGTTTTGTCGGTTGAATGGAGGAACAAAATCTAACTTACTCACTCAATAATTAATCCGTGTATCCGTGTCAAAATCCGTGTCGTGCTTTCCTTCTTATCCAACTTTTTGAACCGGCAAACTCCCCGGTATAACAGTCAAATTAACTATTTGCCCGTTGCGGTTGATTTCCATTTGCAACAGCCCGCCAACCTTAGCATTTAGCACGAACTCCTGAACAGCTTCCGACTGAATAATCGGCTGATTGTTAATTTTTTGAATCACATCTCCAGCCCGCAAACCTGCCGCCGCTGCCGGAGAATTAGGAACAACGCTAACAATAGCCACACCCCGATCGACTGCAACTCGCAGGCTGCTGTTAGCGTTGCTGTTAATTTGCTGCTTAACATCCGGAGTCAGCGTCGCCATTTCAATGCCTAAATAAGCGTGTTCGACTTTCCCCGTCGTAATCAGTTCCTTCGCCACCTGTTGGGCCGCCTGAATGGGAATCGCAAACCCCAGTCCTTGAGCACCTTGAATAATCGCCGTATTCATGCCAATAACTTCGCCCGAAGCATTCAGCAGCGGGCCGCCAGAATTCCCCGGATTAATTGCAGCGTCTGTTTGAATAAAACCGATCCGCTTGTCGGGTACGCCCACATCAGTGCTCGATCGCCCCGTAGCGCTAATAATCCCCGCAGTTACGGAATTGTCCAAACCCAAAGGATTGCCGATCGCGATCGCCCATTCCCCAGGCAACAGCTTATCCGAATTGCCGATCGCCACCACAGGCACATTATTCGCCTCAATCTTCACCACAGCCACATCCGTCACCTTATCCGCCCCCAACACCCGCCCCTGAAAGCTGCGGCCGTCCTTGAGAGTTACATTTACCGTATCGGCTCCCTCTACAACGTGAGCGTTAGTGAGAATCAGGCCGTCGGCCCCGATGACAAAACCCGAACCAGTGCCCCGTTCGATCCCGCCCCGGCCACCCGAATTCGGTTCTATCCCAAAAAAATCTTCCGGCGACAGCCCTCTATTTCCCGGTTTCACCAGGCGCGAAGCATCGATCCGAACCACTGCCGGGCCAACTTTTGCCACCGCAGCCACAATAAAATTCACATTAGTCCCGTCGCCCGACAAGGAAGCCGGCGGCAAGACTTTGCTAACTCGATCCTTTGTATTAGGAGGCAGTTGCAATTTCGGTTCCAGCGCCCTTTGTCCCGAATCGCCAGAATTTGCACGAAATGGAGAAACCGTCAGACGATCGCCCAACATGGCGGCCCCGGCTCCCGTTACCAGCAGCAATATGTAAATTGCCGGTTGCTTCCAAAATTTGCCAGTAGAACTCTTCATTGCCATGTTTTAAGGCTTTCCTGCCAAATCTAAATATTTGCTGAGCAGCTCCCCGATAGCTGGCGCAGGACTGCAGAGCCGCCAAATTTGTGGGCGATGGCGTCGGGCCCTTGCCCGTGCTACGGCAGACTCCCTTAAACTTTAGCATCTGAGGACTAAACTCTCTAGACTGTAGAATTAATATCTTGAATGCCGATCGGCAGAGGTGAGCAGTGGACATTCCCCTCGAAAGTCTGTGGAATCAGATACTTGAACGTCTCCAGGTACAACTGAGCAGACCTAGCTTTGAGACGTGGATCAAAACTGCCAGGGCAGAACAACTCGAAAATAACTGTTTGATCGTCAGCGCCCCCAACCCCTTTGCTCGCAATTGGTTGCAAAAATATTACAGAGAAATCCTTGCCGATGCAGTCGCAGAAATTCTCGGCTATCCCGTAGACATTTACTTGACAATTGCCGGGGGAAACGAAACAGGCGGCAGCAGCGACTCTGCCATAATTTGGCCCTCCCCCATCGCCGATATCCCGGAAAGCCACTCGCTTCACCCCCCCAAACCCGCCAATTTAAACCCCAAATACCTATTTTCCCGCTTTGTTGTCGGTTCCAACAACCGCATGGCCCACGCAGCCTCCCTCGCGGTAGCTGAGTCTCCCGGCCGAGAATTCAATCCCCTATTTTTGTGCGGTGGCGTTGGTTTGGGCAAAACTCATTTGATGCAGGCGATCGGTCATTATCGCTTGGAAATTGACCCCAACGCCAAGATTTTTTACGTTTCTACTGAGAAATTTACTAACGATTTAATCGCCGCCATTCGCAAAGACAGTATGCAAACTTTCCGCGACCATTATCGGGCTGCCGATGTTTTATTAATAGATGATATCCAATTTATTGAAGGTAAAGAATATACTCAAGAAGAATTTTTCCACACTTTTAATACTCTGCACGAAGCCGGGAACCAAGTAGTTTTAGCTTCTGACCGTCCGCCGCAGCAAATCCCCCGCCTGCAAGAGCGTTTGTGTTCCCGATTTTCCATGGGATTAATTGCCGACATTCAATTGCCAGACTTGGAAACTCGGATGGCAATTTTGCAGAAAAAAGCTGAGTATGAAAATATGCGCCTGCCGCGAGATGTGATTGAATACATTGCTTCTAGTTACACTTCCAACGTTCGGGAATTGGAAGGTGCTTTGATTCGGGCGGTAGCATATCTTTCAATTACTGGTTTGCCGATGACTGTGGAAAATATCGCCCCGGTTTTGAATCCGCAAACTGAAAGTGTAGAGGCAACGCCAGATGCAGTAATTGCAGTTGTGGCTGAGGAGTTTGATGTTTCTGTTGAAGATTTGAAAGGCAGTTCCCGGCGGCGAGAAATTAGTCTTGCCCGTCAAATAGGGATGTATTTAATTCGGCAGCATACTGGTTTGAGTTTGCCGAAAGTTGGCGAAGTGTTCGGTGGCAAAGACCACACGACTGTGCTTTACAGTTGCGAAAAAATTGCTCAGTTGCGGAACACTGACCCGAATTTGGCTCAAACTTTGCGTCAGTTGAGCGATCGAATTAATGTTGTCAGCCGCAAAACTTGAGAACAAGTAAGTTGTCAGTTGTCGGTTGTCAGTTGTCCGTTGTCAGTTGTCATCACTCAACGCCGTCAACAGTTAACAGTCAACAGTCAACAGTCAACAGTCAACAATTCCCATTCCCAATTCCCAATTCCCCATAATAGACAATCTTGCCTGTGGAAAAACCTGTGGAAAAGTTGCCCTCGGTTTGTGGAAAACTTTACTCGATCGCCCGAAACAGCTTTTGCACAAAAATGGGCGGGCGATCGACCGCACCAGCTTTTCCACAAGTTTTCCACAGGTATTTATTACCTATAAGTGACGCCCCGCAAGCAGTTAGCTTTTTTTTCCACAGTTTCCACAGGGCGATCGGTACAAAAATAATTCAATAAATTAAAAAAATAGGCGAGCCCTTCGCACCCTACACAGATAGTTCACGACGCGCGCTGACTTCAGAAACCGGGTTTCTTGGAAGATTTCTCGTTTTTACAGACAAAATTTTGCGTAGAAACCGGGAATAAGCGCCCAGCCTTAAGCCCTGACAGAGAAAAACCGACCCGCCGGCTTTCTGTGATACCATTTGTTTCTGTTTCAAATCCGGTTAATTAACCTTCGTACCATGAAATTGGTTTGCACCCAAAGTGACCTCAACGCCAACCTCTCGTTGGTAAGTCGGGCCGTTCCCTCCCGCCCGACACATCCGGTACTCGCCAACGTGCTCTTAGTAGCGGATGAGGAAAATCAGCGGGTTAGCTTGACAGCTTTCGATCTCAGTTTGGGCATTCGTACCAGCTTCGCAGCAGAAGTAACAGGCGGCGGCAGTTTTACCATACCCGCTAAATTGCTTAACGATATTGTTTCGAGACTCCCAGATGGAGAAATTACTTTAGAAGACGAAGCGGGGGACACCGTAGCATATCTCACTTGCAGTTCTGGCAGCTACCAAGTTAGAGGCATGGGCCCAGAAGAATTCCCAGAATTGCCCGCAATCGAAGCCGGAACAATCCTCAAATTGCCGCCGGAAGCCTTGATAGAAGGACTCAAAGGAACTTTATTTGCGACAAGCCCCGACGAGGCAAAACAGGTACTTGCAGGCGTGCATTTAAAGGTATTACAAGATTGCTTGGAATTTGCAGCTACAGACGGCCACAGATTGGCAGTAGTTCAAACTGCCAATGAAAAAGCTGAAGGCGAAGAAACCCAAGAAGAATTTGAGGTGACAGTCCCCGCTAAAGCATTGCGGGAAGTAGAAAGAATGCTGGTGATGCGGCAGTGGACTGAACCTGTAACCCTGCATTTTGAACACGGTCAAGTAGTGTTTGAATGGGCAGACCAGCGGCTGACCACTCGCACCTTGGAAGGGCAATATCCCGCATACCGGCAGTTGATTCCGCCGTCTTTTGAGCGGCAAATTACCTTAGAAAGGCGATCGTTCTTAGCAGCAGTTGAAAGAATAGCAGTTTTTGCCGACCAAAAAAACAATATTCTCAAATGCAGCATCGACGAGGAGAATCAGGAAATTACTTTGTCTGTAGATGCTAAAGATGTCGGCTGTGGCAAAGAGTCAATGCCCGCACAGATTTCGGGAGATAGCATCGATATTGCTTTCAACGTGAAATACTTAATTGACATTTTGAAAACTGCTCAATCCCCAGAAATTCAACTGCAATTAAACGGTGCTTTAGCCCCCGTAATTTTCCAGCCTTTGGGCGGAGTCAATGCTACATTCTTGGTAATGCCCGTGCAGCTTCGAGCGTAACGGATTGGTAGGGGCGGGTTTTACAAACAATCTCCGCCTAAAATTGCTCCTCTAATAAACCCGCCCCCGCTTGGGCGGTAAATCGATATCGACAAGTCGCCCAGGCATTCAAATCCATGGCAACAAAATTTCAAATTCAGTACCTGTACCGGGCGTAGAATGCAAATTTAACTTGCCTTTATGCTTTTCCGTAACAATTTGATGGGTAATTGCCAACCCCAAACCGGTACCTTTCCCCGCCGGTTTAGTGGTGAAAAATGTCTCAAAAATCCGCCGCTGAATTTCGGGCGGAATTCCCGGCCCGTTATCGGCAATTCGGATGGCTATCCAAGCGTTATTTTGATTTTTTTCCGCAGATTCTGGGCATAAGTCGCCGTTTTGGCTGGCGGATAATAGCTGTTTGGCATTTGGTCTATCGCCCCTAACATAATTTTGAATTAATTCCGAATTCACACAGTCTCCGTCACAACTTTCTATTACCTCGGTTTCAATAGTAATCGCAGGCATAAATTCTTTTTCTGCTTTTACCTCTTCCAAAGCGTCGATCGCATTACTGATGATATTCATAAATACCTGGCTCAACTGACCCGAGTAACATTTTACCAAAGGCAAATCCCCATAGTTTTTAACTACTTTAAATCCGTACTTCAGACGATTTTTCATAATTAGCAGCGTACTGTCAATACATTCATGGATATTAGCTTGCTTCAAGTGGGCTTCGTCCATGTGAGAAAATGTGTGCAGGCTAGTGACGAGTTCGGTCAGCCTCTGCGATGAAATTTTCATACTTTTGAGAATTTCCACCCAATCTTCTTGCAAAAAATCAAATTCTATATTTTTTTTGAGATGGTCAATTTTTTCGCTTTTACCCACAATCTCTTCGTAAGCAGACAGCAACTCCATGATGTCTTTCGAGTAGTTGGACAAAAAGCCGATATTTCCGCTGATGCAGGTGACGGGATTTCTAATTTCGTGGGCAACTCCAGCTACCATCTGTCCCAAACTCGCTAGTTTTTCGGTTTGAATTAATTGAGATTGAGTTTGCTGCCTCAGCAATTTTGTTGCTAGTTCGTGAATGTTGGATTGGGCTACTAACAGTTCGTGCACGTCTAGCAAACTATAAGTTTGAGGCGACACTTGAACCACAATCGGTTCGTAAAGCAGTTCTTTCGATCGCAACAGCGACTTCCGGGCTGCATCCACGATTAAAGTATTGCTGGGAAAAATTAAACTCTCAGTTTCGGCAAAGCGGTACAAAGCCCTCACCGGTCGCTTTAAAAATAATTCTCGCCCAAAAGGACGGCTGATAAATTCTAAAAATCTCCGCCGGGAAATCATACCGGCAAATTCACCTTGATGGGTCACAATGACTCCCGGTAACAGCGGATTAGCTTCTAACATCTGAGAAATTCGTATTCCCCAATCCGTAGCTTCTACCTGAAAATCGTAAAGCGACAATTCTTGGAGAGTAGAGTCTAAACAAAGTTCTCCTAGGTCAGCCTCGGAGAGGGGTTGGACTGGTCTTTCTACGCAGGAGGTATTGAACATAAATTTATCAGCACGCTTTTTTTGGGGTTCTATTTGCCAGACATTAAGCTACCAAAGGTCAGCAGGTGAGTTGCTGAGTGCTTTGACAGACATCCCTCTGGCCAACTGCATTTTAAATTACACAAAAAACTGACTGTACCAAGGAAAATTTTACCACTTAAAGTATTAGGCAAGATTGAGGATCACCGAGATCAATGCGCCCTTGTAATTATACCTAACTTTATTTTATACTGACTTGAGCGGTATTAACGCTTGTTTCTACTATTTAACTATCCATTAATCTTAGGTGGTCATCTTAACCTTGTGTTAATAAAATATTAGGCTGAGAAATATAAGTGATTGATAATAGAAGAAAATCGGAATTGCCCGATCGCCAACACGATGCAGCCCGTCAGCAGAAAATTTAAAAGCAGAAAGTCGGGGGGTGACGCCCCGGAATTTTAGCTGGCTATCGCGATGGCGGGACGCCCTCGCCCGTGCTAAGGCGTTTGAGGCGATTTTATCCCATATCCCCGATCCGGTACTCGCAACCCTCCGTAACGCTCAGCCAGCTACACACCTGCCAGTGCGTCCCCTATAGGTTTGTCGTGAAAACAATTATTTTTACCCGAAATATCTATCAAATCGGCGACGGTTCGCAGAGTCAATCGATTTTAGATTTTAGATTTTAGATTTTAGAATTGAAGCATTGACCCCAGGGATAAATTCGGGGGCTTGTATCCTGGATAATTTCGGTCAATTATTGATTGGCTGTACGAGGCGGATATGAATAGAAGTTCATTCAAATTAAAACAAGTTTAACCATTCCCAATCATTCAAGGCATCAGCATTGATTAAATTAGAAGCTCTACAAATTCCCGCAAAAAAAAGACAAAATAAAATTAACGGGATCTTAACTTAGTGCTATGCTTTGGTATGATCTACAAGGAGTTCTACCAAAGACGTATAGCTAAATAGCAATCTACCAGTAGGTGATCGATGCAACCCGCCCTGACAAATCAGTTAAATAATGCTTTCACCCTGTTTCTCAGCTTGTTAGTAGAAGCAATACCTTTTCTGCTGCTCGGAGTTTTATTTTCAGGTTTGCTGCTGGGGTTTGTAGACGAACGCAAACTCGTATCGCGCATCCCGCGAAACCCGCTGCTGGCGGCTTTGATGGGCAGTTCGATCGGCTTTTTGTTTCCCGTGTGCGAGTGCGGTAACGTGCCCGTAGCCCGCAGGTTACTGATGCAGGGAGTACCCGCACCAGCAGCGATCGGCTTTTTGCTGGCGGCCCCCACCATCAACCCCGTGGTAATTTGGGCTACTTGGACGGCATTTCGGGATCAGCCAGAAATTGTAGTTTTTCGGGTGGTATTTTCTCTGTCTATAGCCACAATTATCGGCTGGGTGTTCAGCGCCCAAAAAGACTTGCGGCCTCTGCTGCAACCCTCTGTAGCCCGTGCGATTCCTCTGCCAAAACCAGAGTTTTCCGAAAAAGAACTCGTCCAAGCTAACACTCCGCTGCTGTTGCAGTCGGGAACATTTATGCTCGGTCAGCCGGGGGGGGTGGTGCCGATCGAATCTTTGCTACAAGACAACTGGAAGCCATTACAAACAGGCAAAACAGAAAAAACCTCGAAACTTTCCTCAATGTTCCACCCCGTTTCTAAAGAGCGTCTGCGCCTGCTTTTAGATACTATGGTACAGGAGTTGCGCGAATTAGGAGGAGTGTTGGTAATCGGAAGTGCGATCGCAGCCATCATTCAAGTTGGCGCCCCCCGCGAACTAATTCTCAACCTCGGCCAAGGCCCCGTTTCCTCGATTCTAGCCATGCTGCTATTAGCGGCAGTCGTATCGATTTGTTCTACAGTAGATGCCTTTTTTGCCCTGTCTTTTGCTTCCACATTTACCAGCGGTTCGCTGTTAGCATTTCTCGTTTTCGGCCCGATGATTGACCTCAAAGGTATCGGTTTAATGCTGTCAATTTTCAAAGGTAGAGCCGTAGTTTACTTAATTGTATTAGCAGCTCAGTTAACCTTTTTAATGACCCTTTCTATTAACTTGCATTTAGGTTAATAAACTAGCTCAAACAGACAACTCATACGATGATTTTCGATGGGCTATTTTCAATTACCTTGCTCCCCGACACAGAAGTCACCGATATACGGATAGTTTTTTTTCTTTTCCTTCTACCCTCTTCCTTCCCAGTCACTCTTAAAAAATGAATTTAAAAAAAATTAGCCCCTGGCTGGATGCCCTAGCTATCTTAGCCTGGGGAATATTGCTCCTCAAATATTGGATCACGGGCAAATTAAGCATTCTCATTCACCCCAATTACTTTGGCTTGACTCTAGCAGGAGGAATCGGCTTAATAGTTATTGGCGGTTTAAAAACTTGGGAACTCTTAAAACTCGATCGCACCACAAAGCAATCGCGGACATCAACAGCAAATAACTCTCTCAGAATCACAGAAGTTGAACACGTTACTTTGTTTCCCCCCAGTATCGGCAGCACCTTAATGTTGAGCGTCGCATTAATAGGTTTACTAATAACGCCACGCACATTTACCAGCCAGACAGCTTTAGAACGGGGCCTCACCGAAGCCCTGCCCATCACCAGACTGCAACCCCAAGAATTTCGCAATACTACCAAACCAGAAAATCGATCGCTCGTCGAATGGGTGCGGCTGTTAAATTTCAACCCCGAACCGGATACATACAGAGGTCAAAAAGTCAAAGTTCAAGGATTTGTAATTCACCCCCCCAACATAGCCGAACAATATATGTGGCTCGGGCGTTTTATCATTACCTGCTGCGCGGCAGACGCCTATCCGATCGGGTTGCCTGTAAAATTACCGATCGGTCAAAGCCGCGCCGCCTTTGCCCCAGACAGTTGGCTAGAAATAGAAGGAGAAACGATCGTAGAAGAACTGCAAGGCAAGCGCAAATTAACCATTCAAGCATCCTCCCTCAAACCAATTCCTGAACCAAAAAACCCTTATGATTATTAGATGTGGAATAAGTATCAGATTAAATTTTACCTTGATTGCGAGATCGACAGTCCAGAACCGTCCTGCGTATACAAATTAAGATACTGTACAGTCAGCGATCAAACTTGCAAAAGCATCCTGTAGTAGTTGCCAAAAGTAAATTCAGCAACTACACTCGTCATTAGTAAATAAATTCTGAGTATATGTCAGCAGAAAAAAAATTAGCTATCAAAGGTGCGGCCTGGACGATCGCCAGCTATGGAATCAGTCAAATTATCCGATTTGGCAGCAACTTAATCCTGACGCGTCTGCTTTTGCCCGAACTATTTGGTCTGGTAGGTCTAACCTACGTTTTCATCATAGGGATCAACTTATTTTCAGACATAGGTCTAGGCCCAAGCATCATCCAGAATAAGCGCGGGGAAGATCCTCAATTTCTCAACACCGCTTGGACACTGCAAGTCATTCGCAGCTTTTTCGTTTGGATTTGTTTGATTATAATTACCCAGCCTGTTGCGAGTTTTTATGGAGATGCCCGTCTGGAGTGGTTGATTCCAGTAATAGGTATAAATTCCTTAATAGGAGGCTTTAAATCCACTGCCACATCCAGCCTAGAACGCAAAATGGCAGTGAAGAAAGTAGTAATTTTTGAGTTAGGCCAACAGATTTTTTCTACTACAGTAATGATTGTCTGGGCCTGGTTCGATCGCAGCGTCTGGGCGATCGTTGCAGGCGGCTTGAGTGGAGCTTTAATAGAGTTAGTATGGAGCCATTTTTTGATTCCCGGCAAGTCAAACCGCTTTGCTTGGGATAAAGAAGCAGTTAAAGAAATATTTTCTTA
The DNA here is from genome assembly GCF_036705285.1 of Microcoleus sp. B4-C1. Lineage (NCBI taxonomy): Bacteria > Bacillati > Cyanobacteriota > Cyanophyceae > Oscillatoriales > Microcoleaceae > Microcoleus > Microcoleus sp. B4-C1. The sequence continues at coordinate 77,105 of NZ_JAUBUC010000003.1, forward strand.
TGGGAAATGGATATTTCTGTCTACGGCTTTGTATTTCTTGTGTTCTCAAGCCGATAGACTCATCCTGGGGAAAATATTTACTTTAACAACGTTGGGCATTTACGGCATCGCTTTTACTCTCGGCGATATGCCGCGCCAAGTCATCATCGCCATTAGCGGCAGGGTGATTTTTCCCTCGATTTCTATGCTGGCAGAGTTGCCACGGGAGGAGTTGCGCGCGAAGATACTTAAGAACCGCAAGTTAATTCTAATACCATTAGCCGTAGGTTTAGCAATTTTTGTGAGCTTCGGAGATCAGTTAATTTTAACACTGTATCGGAAAGAGTATGAGGCGGCATCTTGGATGATGCCTATCTTGGCTTTAGGTATCTGGCACACCACCCTCTACAATCTGATGGGTTCTTGTCTGTTAGCCGTAGGAAAGTCTCAGTACCAAGCTATGGGAAATCTGCTGACTTTTGTGAATCTATGTATAAGTATACCGCTGGGATATCACTTAAAAGGTAATTTAGGTGCCGTGATTGCTGTAGCTCTCGGCGACCTTCCTACCTACGCAGTAACTAACTACGGTTTGTGGAAAGAAGGACTAACTTGTTTTTGGCAGGATATTCAATTAACAGCACTGTTTGTAGGGGTGCTGGCAAGTCTACTTTGGTGTAGAGTCGCTTTTGGTTTGGGTCTGCCGATCGATAAAATATCACCGATGGATTTAATCCCCATCAATCAACTGTTTCAGTAAACAAACCTGTTGAAACTGCAGCGTGTCCCACCTAATTAATATCTTAAGTTTCATTCAGTCCTGGAGGCACCACAAGTTTCAAAAACTAGGTTTGTTACGGGAAATAACTCGTTGCAGCCATTTACTGTGGTAAAAAAATGGCTGGGTGAGTGTTAGGAATGGGCCCATAAGTGTAAAATTTAATAGGGAAAATTTGGTAGTTAATTTTCAGCAGAAAGTAGGAGAGAAAGATTGGTGAGTATTTTTAAGAAAAAAATTAATCCTTCACCCTTCGCTATTGGGCCATTCAAACAGCCGATCGACCGCACGGCGATCGTCCTCATGCTAGTGCTGAGCTTCTTAATCGGGCTGCTGCTGCTGAGCGGCGATCGCACAGCACCCAGAGTGCGAGAATTTACCTGGGAAAACAAACAAATCGGCGCCGAAGATACCGGCTTTATCCTCACATTCTTTCGGCCGATGAACCAGCCCACCGTCGAGGAAAACTTAAAGCTAGAACCCCCCCTCCCCGGTAAATTTAGTTGGGCTGGAAGGCGCATGGCTTACACCCTCAAAGATCCAGCACCCTACGGCGTTACCTACACATTAAAACTCGCCGGAGCAACCGACAAGTATTTCGGAGAAAAAAACCAAAATAAAGGAACGCTAATGCAACCGTTTAGCAGTTCCTTTCGCAGTCGCGATCGAGCTTTTGCTTACATCGGTGTCCAAGGCGAAACAGAAAGCAGATTAATGCTAGTCAATCTCACCAGCAGCGACTCGAAACCAATACCGCTGACTCCCAAAGATTTAGTTGTCACCGATTTTAAACCATATCCCGACAGCGATCGCATTTTATTCTCCGCCACAGATCGATCGATCGCCCGTACTCGCGGCACCCTCAATCAAGAACTCTTCACAGTCACCACCGGCCTCAACCCCCAATCAGGCTCAGGAAATCAACCAAAATACCCAGCCGGTAGAATCGACAAAATCTTAGACTCCAAAGATTACCAAAACCTCAAATTCGACCTCTCAGCCGACGGAAAAATCATAGTTGTCCAGCGCGTCAACCGCCGCAATCCCGGCGATTTCAGTCCTTGGATTGTGGAAGAAAAAGTGCCGCCCAGACCATTGGAAAATGAACAAGGCGGAGATTTTATGATTCGCCCCGATAGCATATCGATGGTAATATCTCAAAAACAAGGATTAGCGATCGTCCCCCTCAAACCCGAAGCAGATCCAGTCGAATTTTTGCCAAAATACGAACAAGTATTGGGCATGGCCCGCGACAACTCCGCCGCCGCCTATGTTAAATACAACAGCGATTTTACTCGATCGCTTTTCATCTTAGATAACCAAGGTGTAGAACAAGAAATATTGCGTATTCCCGGCAGCATTATGGCCGTTTATTTCGACCCCCGCAAAAACGAAGACAACCAAGTTCAGCGTCTCTACTGTTTGTTAGCCCAACGCCTCAAAACAGAAAGCTACAAAGAACAGCCTTTCATCGCCACCATCGACCTCAAAAAAGAGGGTACTCGTTTGGTAGGAACCATCAAACCGCTGCTGATTTTGCCCAACCAATTAGATACCCAAATCAGTTTATCTCCCGACGGACTGGCATTAATTTTCGACCAATCAGTCACAGCAGCAACTCCCTCAGCAGCAGACAGTCCCCGCAACGATAGTGGACAGTCGATCGCCACCAGCCGCCTCTGGCTGCTACCCTTAGTAGAAAGACCTGCAGACGGTTCTCCCGCCAAAGTACAGCCAGAAGAACTTCCCTTTGCCGGCTATCACCCCCGCTGGCTACCATAAACCAATTTTAGATTTTAGATTTTAGATTTTAGATTGACCGATATTGGTAAATATCGATAGGGTAAGGTGCACGCCTAAACACCAAGCGTTGAAATGTGCTCGGTATACATCCTACTTTTACTAAATCCATTTGAGATTAGAGATTAGAGATGGAGTTGATACTATGCGATACTGGTAAATACGACAAATTTTGACACCTAAAATCTAAAATCTAAAATCTAAAATCATTATGACTCCCGAAGAAATTAGCAATACCCTTAAAGACTTATTTGGTGAGAGTGTTGAGATGCCTGCTGCCACTTCTTGGCAAGTAGAAACCCCCAATTTTCGCCTGTTAGTCCTCCTTTCAGAAGACGGGAGTTGGCTGCGGATTTTGCTGCCGATCGCCGATGCCCAGGAAGCTCAACCATTTCTTGATAAACTGCTAGAAGCTAACTTTGACACCACCCTGGAAACTCGCTACGCCTTACATCAAAACGTTTTGTGGGGAGTATTTCAGCACAGCCCGGCCACACTCGCGGCCGCCGATTTCTCGGCCGCCGTCGCCAGACTGCTGGCTTTGCAAGAGAGAGGTTTGTCTGACTTTTTCGACGGTTTGATAGAAAGCCGCATCCGTCAAATCATCAAAGCTGCGAAGATGCAGGGACAGTCTGTGGAAACTACCCTTCAGACTTTAGACCGTTTCTACGCAGAGGGATTGATGGGTGAAATGGAACTAGGCCGAGAGTCTCGCGAAAACACTCTCGCCGCTTGGCGGTATCAGCTAGAACGCCTCTGGCCGGAGGTGGAACCCTAAGACGATTGCAGATTGCAGATTGCAGATTGCAGATTGCAAAAAACTGATGACTATTGAGGTTCGGAAGTTGCCTAAAGTTGCATTTCTTTGTAGTGGTATAGGAACTGGGGCCGACGGTTAGGATGTTCTTAATTCCACAAACCCTTGCGGAACATTGCTTCTTCCTTCTCTCCTAGGGAATGAGAATTAAATAACTTCCACTCTTGAAAGTGGGATGGGCGTCCCGCCCGTCCACTCATGACGGGCGGGACGCCCATCCCACAATAACAATTAAAATTGTAAGTTATTTAATTCGCGATCCGAGATAACTAAAGCCTTCTATCCGTTACATTCGGTTACATCTCACATCTTGCAGCAATATCAATAAGAGGATTTTTCGTGGGGTCAGGCGGGTTTATAGAACCTATTTGCAAGCTTTAAGGCTGTTGGCGAGCCCGCCCCTAGGGCTAATTGAGAATGGTGCAAGATATCAGTTACATCTCACATCTTGCACCATTCTCGCTTAACAGGCTTTCGGGCCTGTTCTGTCAAAGAGTGAATTTTCTTGTGGAACAGGCCGAAAAGCCTGTTCATAAAAAGCTTGTTGAAAATGGTGCAACATCTCAGTTACATCCGAAGAAAGCGAATCCGTTGCCGAACTTCCTTTGGCCTGGGCCCTAGTCTTGACAGTTGCAGCCTGAAGCCCCTTGGACGATGGCTAATCCGGGCCCTCGAACCCTTGAAGGATGCCCGTATATTCACTGATAACCCGATCGCAGTTCTCCAATTCCCTTCGACCACTGGAAAAATGGTATAATTTATCACAATAATTAGTTATAAATATTAAAAATTTTCCGAAAACACCCGATCGCAGGTATATCATGGTAAAAAGTTTAAAGCGCCTACTCCGTAAGTTCCACAAAAGCTTCGATCGTTTAATATTGACTTAGAAACAAAATCTTTAGCAGATAATGCTACTGCGATCGGGTTTTCCCATCGGGTGCTGTTGTAATTTGACAAATTAGCAACTACCCGCTACCAATTACCCGTTATGAATTAATAGCAACTTAAGTTGTTCATGAATACAATTTTTAACAGGGGTTTCATCTATGTTTGCTGTGCGTGAGACTAGCTCGGAGTTATCAGTGTTGCATATACCTGAAATTTGTACTTGGAACATCTCCTTAGAATCAACTCTCCTAGACCTGCCACTTTACAACTGCCAAATTGAATTAACTCAACAGGCAAAAGAAGTAGCCCAGGCTTTTGAACAAAATTCCATGCTTCCCGGCGTAATTTTGACAGATGGGGGTAATTTTGTCGGCATAATATCGAGGCGTCTATTTTTTGAAAAAGTTAACTGCCGCTACGGAGTAGAAATGTTTTTCAAGCGACCAATAGAGGTGCTGTACAAGTTGGCCAGGCCAGAGGAACTCATACTTCCCGCCAGTAAATTAATAGTAGAAGCAGCCCAGGAATGTCTTTACAGATCAGCCGAATTAATTTACGAACCCGTAGTAGTGGAAATAGCGCCTCAGACCTACAAGCTGTTAGACTTACACCAATTAATGGTCGCTCAATCAAGAATTCACGAATTAACAAATAAGTTACTCCACAAACAAACCCAAGCCAAACTCATCCAAACAGAAAAAATGGCGAGTTTGGGCAGGATTGTAGCAGAAGTAGCCCACGAAATCAGAAATCCGCTGAACTGTATTTGGGGAAATTTAACTTTTCTGCTGTCCTATTTTGAAAACTTGCTACAGCTAATGTCGGTTTATGAAGAAGAATATTCGGCACCCTGTCCCCGAATTGATGCCCTTAAAAAAGAAATTGAATTTGATTTTTTACAAGAAGATTTGCCGATCACCTTAGAAGGGATGGAGTTGGGAGCCTCGCAATTGCTAAAAATAGTTAACGGGCTGCACCACTTCTCTCACATGGACGAGGCAAAACCAGCCGAGACAGACATTCACGAATGCGTGGAGATGACGCTGTTAATTTTGAAAAACCGCTTTAAAAACAGCATAGAAGTGGTTAAAAATTACGGCGAACTGCCGCTAGTTAGCGGCTACTCCGGACAGTTGAGTCAGGTGTTTTTGAATTTGTTAGTTAATGCTCTAGACGCCCTGACAGAGTACGCAGCCGATCGAGAAATACACACCCCGTGCGGGGACAACTGGCAGCCCCAAATCGAAATTACCACTAAAGTTATAGAAACCGAACTCGGCAAGCGGGTGGCAATTTGCATTGCCGATAACGGGCCCGGCATTGCCCCAGAAAATCACCAGCAGATATTTGACACCTTTTTTACCACTAAACCAGCAGGCAAAGGCAGCGGTATGGGGCTGGCTATCTGCCATCAAATCGTCACAGAAAAGCACGGTGGCCAACTCAAATTGCGATCGCAACCAGGAAAGAATACTGAATTTGAAATTCTCCTGCCTATAGTTGGCACAACATGATCAACTCCAGAATATTCTCGGTTGTTCGCTCAGAAAAGTGAAATGATAGGGTAGCTTAGTAGTAGGTTCTCATTTCAATTTCCCAGCGTTTCGGCAACTAAAAGTTCCAGTGGCAAATAAATTCAGTTCCAAACTCCTTGGCCCTTCACTCTCCGAAGGCAGCCATCAAGACCTTTCCCTAGAGTCTACACTCTGGGATTTGCCCCTGTATGACTTTCAGGTTAAATCGAGCTGCTTAGCCGTGGCAGTTGCCGAAATGTTTGAACAGTATCCCCTAGTGCCGGGGGTCGTCTTGATGGAAGCAGGAGAGTTTGCTGGCATGATATCCCGCAGGCAACTGCTGGAATATTTGCTCAAACCCCAAGGCCCAGAGCTATTTTTGCACCTGCCACTAAAAGTTCTCTACAGTTACGCTCGCGTCGAAATATTATTGGTGGCAGAGAGTACAACCATTTTGGCAGCAGCCCCACAAGCTCTGCGTCGATCGCCCGAATTGCAGGCAGAACCGATCGTCGTCCAAATAGACTCCCAATCTTACCGACTCTTAGACCCTAACGCACTAAACATCGCCTACTGGCAAATTCGTGGCATCGAAACTCAAGTCCGCTACGAAAGAGCCCAAACTCAAATGATTCAAAGCGAAAAAATGGCTAGTTTAGGGCGTTTAGTCAACGGAGTAGCCCACGAAATTTTAGATCCCGTAGGCTTTATCTGGGGGAATTTAACCTACGTCAGCGACTACAGCAAAAACTTGATGGAATTGCTCTCAGTTTACGACGCATACTGTACCGATCCCCCGCCGGAAATAGCACGGCTCAAAGAAGAGATCGACTATGACTTTTTGCAAAACGATTTTCTCCGAACTGTGGCTAGCATCAAATCAGGTGCAGAACGTTTGAGCAAGTTGGCAACCAGTTTGCAAAACTTCTGCCACATCGACGATATTTATCCCAAACCCACCGACTTGCACGCCAATATAGACAGCATACTTTTGCTGCTCAAAAGTCGTTTGACTAGGGAAATCCAAGTAGTGAAAAACTACGGCTACCTTCCACCAGTGCCGTGCTATGCAGGACAGCTAAACCAAGTATTTATGAATATATTGACCAATGCTATTCATACATTAATTAATGAAGCAGTCGGTCAAGAATTGGCGAAAGAGTTTAAAGGTGGAGGACTCAGAGACGCCGATCGCCAGCCTAAAATTGAAATCACAACTCAAGTCTGCTGTCCCGAACCTGCGCCGGATTTAGATAAACTTCATGTTCGCTGGGTTTCGATTTGCATAGCCGATAACGGGCCAGGAATGTCACCTAGCAAGTACAAAAAAATCATAGAATCATTCTCTACGGAAAAACGCGCCCTCAAAGAAACCAGTTTAGCCGTTAGCTATCAAATAGTGACGGGCAAACACGGCGGTGCATTCAGAATGCGATCGGAATTAGGCAGAGGCACTGAATTTGAAATTTTGTTACCGTTAGCTTAAAGAAGTCAGTAGTCAGTAGTCAGTAGTCAGTAGTCAGTAGTCAGTAGTCAATAGTTATTGGTTATTAATTATTATGAAAAATACTGCTACATATAAATTAGAGGCAATCTTCTGTAGGCAAACGGCAATGCCCATTAGTGTCAACTTAACGTCAAACCTAGTACCGGTCTACTCTTTGACGATTATAACTCGATCCCCCCTAGCCCCCCTTAAGAAGGGGGGAACAAGATTCTTCTCAAAGTCCCCCTTCTTAAGGGGGATTTAGGGGGATCTAGACTTTGCCTAAAACCAACATTTATCAGGGGTTTCAGGTTTAAGTTGTCACCAACGGGCAATGCTGTGTCCCTACCTGAAAACTGCTGTAACAGTCAACAGTCAACAGTCAACCATTCTCTAATTGACTGCCGCACATTTTACAAAATCTAGCATTAGCATCGTGTACAGACCAACCGCAACCTTTACAAACAGCTTCTCCGTGATTAGCACTTTTAACTAAGTGTTTAATCAAGTCCCCCAATTGCCAAGGAATCAGAGCAATTCCCGTCAAAATCATCAAAATAGTCAGAAAACGACCGGATTCCGAAATCGGAGTAACATCGCCAAATCCCACAGTCGTCATGGTGACAACCGAGAAATAAACAGCATCCAAAAAAGTTCCAAAACTTTCGGGATTTGCCGGATGTTCGACTTGATAAATCAAACCAGAATAAACAAAAATTATTGCCAGCAAAGTAAACAAAATCCGAGCAAAAATCACCCCATCTTCGCTGCTGATGCGAAAAATAGAAATTTTCAAGTCCAGAAAACGGATGAGTCGGAGAATTCTAAACCAGCGGAAAATGCGGATAAAACTGACGTTGACAAATCCCAGTAAAAATGGTAATATTGCCAGCAAGTCAATAATTGAAAAAAAACTAAAAATAAATTTAACTCGATTTTCGGCACACCATAGTCGCAATAAATACTCAAACACAAAAAAAACTAAAAGCGCTGTATCGAGAGTTTGCAAATTAATTCTGACAGTTTCCGAAATCGGGTAAGTTTCGGCGATGAAGCTGGTCGAAGATAGGAGAATTAGTCCGGTAAGAGTTAAATTGACGGTTCTGCCAATTGGGGTTTCGATGTCTTCGAGATAAAATCCAATTTGCGATCGGGTTAACATAGATGAGAGAATTAATACCATTTATGAGGTAAGGGAATTATCGCATATGAGTATCGAATTAACTAAGGGTGAAAGGTTCAATCTTTCTAAAGAAAGTCCTAATTTCAGTAAAATTGCGATCGCCCTGGGTTGGCAAGTCAGCCAGACAGCACAAAACTGCGACATTGACGCATCTGTTTTTATGTTAGGGGCGGACGGTCGGATTCCTGATGAAAAGTATTTTGTATTTTACAACAATCTGACCTCCCCCGACGGTGCGGTGAGGCATTCAGGAGACAGCGCGACTGGCCAAATAGACGGAGATGATGAGACGGTTTATGTGGATTTGAGTAAAATCAATTCGGCGATTCAGGAAATAGTGTTTGTGGTGACTCTTCACGAGGGACAGGAAAAAAATCAAAGTTTTAGTCAAGTTGAAAATGCTTTTATCCGGCTTTACAATTCAGAGAATCTTAGCGAATTGGTTCGGTACAATTTAAATCAGATATTTTCCCAAGAGACGGCTTTAGAATTTGGACGCTTGTACAAGAAGAATGGCGAATGGAGATTTCAGGCGGTAGGACAGGGATATAATGCTGGGTTGCAAAGTTTTGTAGATAAGTATTACGTTGAGAATGCGGTTGAGAAAAGCTCGAATGCTGGTGAGAAGCTTGATGATGCTGAGGTTGTGAGGCGGTTTAGCGATCGGGTCGATCGGTTATTGCGCGAAGAGGCGATCGAGGAGACAGCGATTCCAGCATCTAGCGAAGCGGTAGAACAGGCTGCTGCTACTCCTGTGAATGCAGATACTGCGGAATCTGAGGAAGAGGCAAAAATAGATGATTCTGCACTAGAAAATCTGGAACCAGCTATCAGTGCTGAGGAATTTTGGCAACGGTATGAAGACGGAGAACGCGACTTTACAGGGATTAACCTAACGGGAGTAAATCTAAGTGGGAAAACTCTCGACTCTAATGTCAGTCTCAGTCAAGCAAACCTGAGCAGTGCAAATCTAGCAAGTGCCAAATTGACTGGGGTAAATTTGATTGGAGCTAACTTGCAAGGCGCTAATTTAAACTCAACAAACTTGCAAAGCGCTGATTTGATTGAAGCTAACTTGAGTGGGGCTAACTTAACCAATACAATCTTGTATTACGCAAGACTAATTCAGGCAAATTTGAGTCAAGCTAACTTAAGCGAAGCAAAGTTAGATAGCGCAAACCTGACTACAGCAAACCTCAGTAGCGCTAACTTAACTCAGGCAAGTCTAGGTAGTGCTAACCTGACAGGAGCCGATTTAAGTCAATCGAAGGTAACTAAAGTCAACCTTAGTTGTGCCAACCTTAGTGGTGTTAACTTAACAGGGGTAAGTTTGATTGGAGTAAACCTTCAACAAGTTAACCTTAGTGGCATGAATTTGAGTGGGGTAAATTTGACTGGCACAAATCTAAGTTATGCAAACCTTAGTGGCGTTAACTTGAGTGGTGTTAAGTTAAGTGGGGCAAATTTGAGTGCCACTAACTTGGATGGTGCTAACCTCACAGGGGTAAATTTGATTGGGGTAAACTTACAGAGCGTTAATCTAAGCGGGCAAAACTTGAGTGGCTTTAATCTGTCTGGGGCTAACCTATATGGAGCAAACTTGAGTGGAGCAGACTTAACTTCTGCGGACTTGCGCGGAGCAAATTTGAGCTGTGCAAACTTAGAGAAAACTAACCTGAAGGAAGCTAAACTGGTTGGAGCAAATCTGGAAACGGCAAAACTCGCAGGTGCAATTATGCCAGATGGCACAATTCACGAATGAATTAATCTTTGTAGTAACGAATTGAGTCTTTAGAAATGGCAGGAGTAGGGCGTGTTTTCTTGACCCGGAGATCCCCCCTAGCCCCCCTTAAAAAAGGGGGGAACCGGAAGCACTCAAAGTCCCCCTTCTTAAGGGGGATTTAGGGGGATCCAGACTTTGATAGAAGTGACATTTATTATGGGTGTCAGTCTTAAATTGATACCAATAGTGGGGTGTGCATCGCTTTAGAAATAAAGTATGATGAGTGTGAAATGTCAAATACATAAATTTTCGATGAATAAATCTGACACGGAAATTATAGAATCTACCCTCAGATGGATGACCGAGTTTGTCGAGTTACCGCATCCAGTTTTCAGCGATTTACCGATTTGTCCCTTCGCTAAAAAGGCACGCTTGGCTAATCAAATTTTATTCAAAATCGAGCGGTTTTCAGCGCTGACTGAGTTCGATCGCGATTCTGCCATAATGAAATCCATTTATGAATTTTACAATTCGGAATTTGAAATAATGGTAGTAATTAATCCCGAAAAAACTGCAATTAGTGCGCCAGAAACTAAAGAATTGATAGACAAATTGAATAATCAGATTTCAGAGTTGGGCTTGCTGGCTTTTCACATCCATCCCGAAGAAGATTTTAATATTGACGGGCTTCATACTCGGAGGATGCCCTATCCGGGCTTCACTGTTCAAGTAAATTCTAAGCTGAAGCCAGCTTCCGATTCTTTAGAGAAAACTGAATATTACAAAAATTGGACGCCCGAACAACTAAAAGATTTCGGGATTCCGAGAAATTGACGATCGCCCACCCTCCCTTTCTCCCTGTCTTGCTTCGCGCCCTTGGCTACTTTCATCGCTTCAATCCTCCATGAGTTTGATGAGAGTTGTAAAAATACGATCGCACTCTGAAGAAGCCTTGCGAACCTTGTCAACATCCAACATTTCTAACAGCTTGGAAGCGTGCTGTATCTTTTGATATTCGCCTTTCGATTTTGTGTCGCGGCTAGCTGCTTTCAGACTTCGTTCTAACAAATCCTTTTCAATCGTCTCTACATTGATCTTTTTAGGAATCGCATTTTCTTTAAATCCCTGCCCGTAAAATCTTTTTAAAGTATCAATATCCGCCATGAACCAAGCTTCCATCGCTTGAACCATGAGATAGCAATGAGTGTCATCAACCCCAGGCGAATCCCCGTTATCCCTCGACTTCAAATGCTCCCAAGGCGACTGCTTTACAACAGGTGCTTCTGAGTCAACCAGAAGGATGACAAACGCATCTGGGTGATCTGCCAAAGCATTCTTGAAATCCCTAAAAGCATTATTCCGGGAACCGCAAAGAGTGATAGTCCACTTGATTTTCTTGCTTTGAACAACCTGCACAATTTCTTTGAAAAAACTGCTAAATCCTTGTCGGAGCAATGCCTTTGTATTCTTGCCCTCGCCGCCGCCTTCGATGTAAATGCGAATTTCTTTTACCATCGGTTGCCCCCGATTTCTCCCATCCGCCAAAGGTCTCCCAAAGTGTAATTCTCAAGCCATTTTTTCAGTCGTTCGGGATCGAGACGGTTCAGGTGACTTCCTTTATCATCCCGATCGCATATTAACACTGACTCAGGACTCAGAGCGGACACTAAAGCATCGGAATGAGTTGTCACAATCAATTGTGTGCGCTGTGACGCTTCGATCAACATTTCAGCAACAGCAGGCAGAATGTCGGGATGCAAGCCAATCTCCGGTTCTTCAATACAAATAAGTGGCGGGGGAGTTGGATCGAGGAGTAAAGCTATCAAGAATAAATAACGCAGCGTACCGTCTGATAAACGAGTTGCGGGAATTGGCTGAATTAATCCTGTTTCGCGGATGAATATCTGGACAGTACCGCCATAAATCTTGATACTCAGTTCTTCGGCTGCATCGTAGAACAGTTGTAATTTTTCAATAATCAGCCTACTTCCTAATTGATACTGTAAGTTATTTAAAACCAGTCCTAAGTTGCCACCATCTTCTAGGAGGGGATGTTCTGGCAAGTCAGTTTGCTGAGCTTTTCTAGATACTGCATCTCTCCCTGTCTGCCAGTTACGATATAAACCAATGTCGGCAAATTTATTTCCCAGATATGATAGTTCGGGATATAGTTCTGGATCTTTTCTTTGAGATAAGATAGATTGATCGGGAATGATATCTTCTCGCCGCAGATTCCGCAGCTTTCTTGTTTGCGGCTCGTTGTCCTCTATAACATTGATAACAGGGCGACCCCGATCGCTATAACGGTAGTAAAAAAATGGATGGCTTTCAGAACTATGGCGCGGTGCCCTATCTTCTATAGCTTCGTCCACTACTTCAAGTCTCTGACCGACTGCGGTAAAACTAATCTGATAGCGCAGTGGCATCGTTCGTTCTGGGTAATCTAAAATAGCCTCAATTTTTGCTGTGGGAATACCTTTTTCACCTTTCCACAGAAACTCGCTGATACCACCTCCTTGACGAATCGGAGCAAGTAAGTCGGTAGTTGTTGCTTTCAACACTCCCATCGCTTCAATGAAGTTAGATTTGCCGGAGGCGTTAGTACCGATCAATACATTCAGGGGTTGCAGTTCAATTTTTTCCCCTTCACTTCCATAGGAAAGGAAGTTTTGCAGTTGCAGGGAGTGAATAAATCTCTTGCCTTCCACCTTGTCCTCCTATGCCAATTCTGAACTATTATACTTTACGAATGCTTTCGTTTTTAGTCTTGAATTAAGTAGGTTTCAAAACTACCGATTCCAAGTCTTTGCCTTGAAGTCTGAGGGGGAGTGAGATATGCCGATCGATCGCACAACAGGCGACCTACTCTCCTGCAAAGGTCTGTGACCCATTACAATTAATTCAGCAAAAAATCTTTACACATAAGAACTCATGCAGCTTAAGTCAACAACCCGCCATATTCGCATATACACCGCCATCCTCGAAGATAACGAACTCGTACCCAGCAATGACCTTTTGACGCTCGACATTGACCCAGATAACGAACTTAACTGGAATGATGAGTCTGTCAAACAGGTATATGCCAAATTTGACCAACTCGTAGACGCTTACGAGGGCGAAGATTTGACCGAGTACAACCTCCGCCGCATCGGTTCGGAGTTGGAACACTTGGTACGATCGTTCTTACAAAAAGGCCAAATCAGCTACAACCTCAACAGCCGCGCTGTCAACTACAGCATGGGCTTGCCTCAAGTTGATGCCAAAATTCACCTGTAAGGGCGATCCTCTTCGAGGGCTTCGCTAACGGGCGATCGGCATTTATGTCAACTTAAGATTGAAACCCATAATAAATGTCGCTTGTAGCTGAGTTTCGATCCCCCCTACTCCTCTTAATCACGGGAGTACCGCAGGGCGGTTTCATTTTCTTGTAGGGGCCGTGCTACCCCTACTCCCCGTGCCGGCCCTTTTGGTCTGACTGCCGATCGATGGTTGGTGGCGGGGGTAGGCACGGGGGCACTACCCCTACAAAAACCTCGTTTTTGGTGAGAATGAAACCGCCCTGGGAGTACGGGGGGTTTAAAGCTGAAAATCTGCTTTTATTCTTCTTCCTGCTTGTTTCTGACTCCTGACTCCTGACTCCCGGCTTCTTCCTTCTTCTGACTTCGATCGGACTTCTCCCCCGCCTCCCCAGCATCAACCGGAGAATTGGGAACGCGATCGCGTTCCAAAAACTGTTTAACTGCAAGTTGGCGGTTGCTCATAAACTGACCCCAAGCGCCGGGAAACATCCCATCCAAGGTTTCCACCAGCGCCCAAACCTCAAGATTCATCACTTTGTAATAGAAACTGTGAGAATGTTGAATGCTAGTGAGTATTTCGTCTATTTCAACAGCAGGCAGCCGCTTCGGATCGGGCAAATTCTTGGAAAAGGCGCTGGGTTCATGTGGGGCCATGGTTAAATACTCAACAGCTTGCAGAGGCCGGTCAGTCGATTTTAGATTTTAGATTTTAGATTTTAGATTGATTCCACAGATGAATCTGGGGGCTTGAACTAAATATCTAATTTTTTTGGCTTTCCACGACTCCTGTCGGGGGCTTGCGTCCATCAGTCGATTTTAGATTTTAGATTTTAGATTTTAGATTGATTCCACAGATGAATCTGGGGGCTGGAACTAATATCTAATTTTTTTGGCTTTCCACGACTCCTGTCGGGGGCTTGCGTCCATCAGTCGATTTTAGATTTGAGATTTGAGATTTTAGATTGACTCCACAGATCAATCTGGGGGCTGGAACTAATATCTAATTTTTTTGCTGTCCCCGATTCCTGTCGGGGGCTGGCATCCGTCAGTCGATTTTAGATTTTAGATTTGAGATTGACTCGACAGATGAATCTGCGGGCTTGTATCCGTCTTTGGGTAGGGTTAAATTTAACTTCTGCTTTGCAAAACAAGGGCGCGAGGCACAGATGACCCTTCGCGAGAAAACCGACAATTGATATTTATTTATATCTGTCGGCTCAGGTGATTTCTACCTAGCTGCATCATACCATTAGAGTTAGTCTAAAATCTCAATTCCCTTGAGTGCTGCGATTTCTTCGGAAATTGCCGCTATCATGAATATGCTGAAAACAGCGTGATTTCCAGCCGATGACTGGGGTGTCGCGCGATCGTCTAACCCTGAAAGCTCATAGTAAGATTCATCCGGCAGTCAACAAAATGGTAAACTGTTCGTGTCAGTACAAGACATTAAAACCTACCCCTGGACTGGGGGAAAGTCACGCCTAAAACATTGTAAGGAGATATCGCTACGCACACAACAGTGCAAACGTGGTGAGCCAGGGAACCTGAAAAATCAGGATATTAGGACTGCGAAGTCTTAAGAATCTCCGTCTGTTGAGAAAGCGGGGGTGTCAAATAATCGCCACGTATCAACCCGTCGAGGTTCAATCGCTAAAATAGTTCAGATCAGCACGCTTGCCCAAAGGCGTCAGGAACCCTTATGCAAAACTCTGTGGCAAAACACTACTTATGGGCTTTAGGTGAAGGGATCAAAGGGTGTAAGCCAGGCGATCTGATCGCTGGTCGCTACTTGGTCAAGCGCGATCGACTTCTTGTCGATACTCAACCCGAACACTTGCCGGAACTGCCCGATGAGATTCCGAGTGTTGTCACTCCTTATCTGAGACTGTTTGCCTATCAGTTGCACGTACCTCAAGTATACGGCCTGGTATCGTCCAAGATGAGCAAGCTATCGGGAGATATCTGGCTACTGGAAAACGTGCCTATTTTGAAGGTGACGGAATCTTTAATGCCGGAATTGGCGGACTCCTGGAAAGGAGCTGCAGCGATGCGCCAGCTCAATTGGCTGTGGCAAATGGCCAAGTTGTGGCAGCCTTGTATCGCTCAGGGCGTGGCTTCGACGCTGCTGACTCCCGAACTGCTACGGGTAGAAGGGCAATTGGTGCGGTTTCTGGAATTGCAGCCCGATCGCAAACAGCCTCATTTGTCCCAGTTGGGCAAATTGTGGCAGCAGTGGCTCGAAGATGCTCACCCAACTATTGCCAATTTTTTGAGGCAACTTTGCCAGCAAATGGTTGCCGGTCAAGTGCGCCACGGCGAACAACTGATGAGCCAGTTGGATAAAGCTTTGGCAAAGTGCGGCCGATTTTACGATCGTCACGTTGAAATTGCCACGGGCACGGATGTAGGCAGATCCCGCGCTCACAACGAAGATGCTTGCTATCCGCCCAGCGGTACGCTGTTGGCAGGAAGCCCGGGTGCGGAAGCTTGCGCGATCGTCTGCGACGGTATCGGTGGACAAGACGGGGGCGAAGTCGCTTCGGAAGAAGCAATTGGTGTGCTGCGCGAAAAGTTGCAGCAAATGCCCCTACATCAAGCTAATTGGGACCCGTTGAGCCTGACTTCCAAGCTGGAACGGGCAGCTTGTGCTGCTAACGACAAGATAGCCAGTCGCAACGACAGCGAACACCGCCAAGGCCGCCAGCGGATGGGAACTACGCTAGTTATGGGTTTAGCCCACATTCACGAGCTTTACGTCGCCCACGTCGGAGACAGTCGGGCTTACTGGATTACCCGCACTGGCTGCTATCAACTTACTCTCGATGATAATGTGGCTTGCCGCGAGGTGCGTTTGGGCTACTCTCTCTACCGGGATGCTTTGGAACAAGTCGCCGCCGGAGCTCTGATTCAAGCTTTGGGGATTACTTCGTCCAACACTTTGCACCCGACTGTGCAGCGTTTTCCAGTGGATGAAGACTGCGTTTTGCTGCTGTGTTCCGACGGTTTGAGTGATAAAGACCGGGTTGAGGAATGTTGGGAAGCGGAGATTTTGCCAATTCTCGACGGTAGCATTAGTTTGGCTAAGGCGCGCGATCGACTGATTGAGATTGCTAATACTAGAAACGGTCACGATAACGTCACTGTTGCTTTAATTCACTGTCAAGCACATTTGAGGGAAGACGGCAATACTTTGACAGAACTGTCTGTCGCACCTTTAGATACGCCGATCGAACTAATTTCCGACAGCGAGGATTTGCCAACGGATTTGAATGGGCCCACAAGCCTTGGCAATGGGAATTCTGAAGGAAAAACGCAGTTGTTACAGCCGGAAAAAAGCAAAAGTTTATTTTCGCTGCTGCTGAAAATTTTATTTTTATTAGGCTTGGGGGGTGTATTTGCTTATTTTTTCATCCCTCCGGTGGGTCGCGCGATCGATACTGCCGGGGAGTCGATTTTCGGGAAACGCGGTTTAATTAAAGTTGGAAAGACGCCGGAGAAAACAGTTGAATCTGTAGCTTCTCCGGTCAAATCTTTAGAAACCGGCTCGTTTATAGAGATTAAAAGTTCTGCGGCTGGGGAATTGGGAAAAGAGGGCGATCGCTTGGATTTGCGAGGCGCAATCGGTGAGTTGACTGTCAAAGGAACAGTCCCCGCCGGCAGCGTTTTGCAGGTGACAAACAAACAGCTTACGCCTCAAGGCAATTGGCTGGAATTGAAAGTTTGTTCGATTCCTGAAATAGTGCGATCGAACTCTCCCAAACCCGAGTCAAATAAAGATTTTTCTACAGTTTCAAAACCGACACTGAATCCATCTCCCGCTGTGGCAACTCCCTCGCCTTCCCCAGCAGTTAAGCCAACCGTTGAAGTAGAAAGCGCCAAGCTGCAACCGGGGGAAATCGGATGGATTCAAGAACAAGCTGCTGTTGATAAGATACTCTCCAACCCAGCCCCCAACCTTAATCAACAGGGAAAATGCGTTAATTCTGACTCAACTCCCAATGCTAATTAAACTGTTAATGCTAGCTCCGACCTAGGTAATTTGAGTAAGTTTAGGAAAATGGAAGATGCAGCTTGCTAAAAATATAATAGTTTAAGGCATACACAGAGCTCAAATAAAATTTGAGGCCGCTCAAGCCGAAGATTCATCAACTTCTTGATTCCCGATCAAACTATGACGAAAATTACAGACTATTTCCAGGGAGTTTATGCGGTAAATCTCCCTGAAAGGAAAGACCGACGGCAACTCATAGTCAAGGAATTAGAGAAAGCAGGAATGCCCCTCACGCCCCATAAGGTTGAGATATTTCCCGCAATCCGCCCCGACGAAGCTGGAGGTTTCCCCAGCATTGGGGCGAGGGGATGCTTTTACAGTCATTTAGCTATCCTCAAGCAGGCAAAAGACAAGCGGTTTAGCAATATTTTGATTGTAGAAGACGACCTAGAAATTTCAGCAAAGTTCAGAACAGACCAAGCTGTTATCCTCGAACAACTGTGTCAGCAAGATTGGGATTTCGTCTACTTCGGACACGTCGAAGAGGTTGAACAAAAGTCTCCTGTCGCCCTCGTACCCTTTTCTGAGGGGCTGATGACCGCTCATTTTTACGCTGTAAATGGCAGGATTTTCGATCGCCTCCTGCGGTTTCTGGAAGAACTGCAACAGCGACCTCCGGGACATCCCGACGGCGGCCCGATGCACCTCGACGGAGCTTATTCTACTTTCCGATCTCAAAATCCCGATGTTGTCACCTTGATTGCTTCTCCAAACCTGGGGTGGCAAAGGAGTTCCCGTAGTGACATCAGTCCTAAGTGGTTTGACCGTGTACCTGGGTTGAGTCGATTGGTAGGTGCAGGAAGAACCAGCAAAACAAGGCTGAAGCGTTGGCTTTCTAGTTAATTGAATTCGATTTTAAAATCCTTCGCTTATATCAAATCTGTTAGCACAATCGCCCGGAAAATAATTAATACCAAATCCGGGTTTATTAGTCCCTTTATCAAGGAGGCGGTTGAAACCTTTTGGCCTCAAACTCTACAAATAAAGTCTGCCGGAGTTTACGCGACACGACGTAGCCTCAAACAGACAAGCGAGATCGAGGGGATATTTAAGCCGGATTTGGTATCAGCATATTTGAGATGATGCCTGATTGCTAACCTAATTTGTTAGATACTTCTGCCAGTTTAGTCACCATTTGGGAGACGGCTTTGTCAACTGCCTCGCTCAAAAGTGAGTCTTCATTGCTATTGCTGGAATTGCCGCCAATACCCCTAACGGAAATATTAGAAGCGCTTTGATCTGCTTCTCCTACTGCTTTGGCAGTGGCAAGAATATCTCCCGAAGCTGTACCGATTAACCGCACATCTATTTGAACGGTAGCTTTGGTTTTTTGTGAACCGGCGCCGATTCCCATGAAACTGCCGCCGCCGGATTGTTTGTCGATATTAAACTTGGTAATGGTGCCGATGAGCACGGCGTCAACTCCTAATTGTTTGCCAATTTCGGCTGCTGTCCCGGCATCCATCGCACCGCTGCGATTTTGCTGTTTGAGCACTTGTTCGAGTTTGCTGCGATCGACTACTGTATAAGTGCCGTTGTTGACGAGTTCGTTGATTAGCAGTTCGCTGATGCCTTTGGCGGCGCCGACTCCCCTGTAGGAAGTGTAATAGCTGTTGGTGGGGCCGTAGTCGAAGTCCATGACGACGAGGCGCTTTTTGGCAGTTGCTTGGGCGAGTTGGGTTGCTGGTTGGGTGCTGGCTGGTGTGGCGATCGCATTGACTGAAACGCCTGTTAGCATTAGGGTAGCGAGGGAAATGCTGGTTAAGCGAGATATGGTGGTTGTTTTCATAAAGCTTACCTCACAGTTGTTTTGTGCCGACTCTAGGATACTTTAAGGAACAGTCCGATGTCAGGGTTGGGGGTGAGGAGGTTGGAATTGGTGGTTTTTAGTGTTTACCCCCCAGCTTCCATAAAACCCATCAGCCAATTAGCCATCGTCGCCCTGCGAGTCTGTCTCGGCCCAAATTCCCCAATTTTATAGCCTTTAAAGCCTAATTTTTCCTTCAGCAACTGCTTGTTTTCTGGAGGAGTCGATCGAGTCAATTTCACCGTCGCCGGCCTAGAATCGATAAAATCCGGCGGTTCCGGGTACTCTTGACGCCACTCGGCTGCAACACCTGCACTGTTCCATTTGCCAGTCTCGGCATCCCAGCGGTAGCCCAGATACTGCCAAACTAGCTGATTGACGGCAGCATCGTCGATTTCTTCGTTGAGAATAGCCCAAATAGTTTCGTTATTCAGCGGTGGTAATTCAGACATGAGCGCGATCGAATCGGAAACAAAAAAAGTTTAACTCACATTAGGTACTAATCTCAGGAACGGGCAAGATGCCCGTTCCACAAAAAATCCTAGGAATTTGTTTGTGGGGAGTAGGGGTTGGGCACGCGAGTCCGCCCAAACTGTCACCCCACAAAAAATTAATTATTCAAAATTCCGTCTTTCTCGGCCATAGACAGCATTAAGTCAATCACGCGACTAGAATAACCCCACTCGTTGTCGTACCAGGAAACAACTTTGAAAAACTTAGAATTCAGTTCAATTCCCGCACCTGCATCGAAAATGCTCGATCGCGCGTCGCCCTGAAAATCCGTCGAAACCACCGCATCCTCAGTATATCCAAGAATGCCTTTGAGTTCGCCCTCCGAAGCTTTTTTCATTGCCTCGCAAATTTCTTTATAGCTAGTTTCCTTCGCCGTTTTGAAAGTAAGGTCAACTACAGACACGTCGGGAGTTGGCACCCGCAAAGCCATTCCCGTCAATTTTCCTTTCAATTCTGGCAACACCAAAGTAACAGCTTTCGCTGCACCGGTCGAAGATGGAATAATATTTTGAGCCGCACCGCGTCCTCCCCGCCAATCTTTTTGGCTGGGCCCGTCTACAGTTGGTTGAGTAGCTGTCATTGCGTGAACTGTCGTCATTAAACCTTCTTCCAATCCGAAGTTATCGTTAATAACTTTGGCAATTGGTGCTAAACAATTCGTCGTACAGCTAGCATTAGAAACAACCGTATCTTTTGTCGGGTCAAATTTGTGGTGGTTGACGCCTACTAGAAAAGTTGGAACTTTTTCCGGGTCTTTTGTCGGTGCTGAAAGTATTACTCGTTTGGCTCCTGCAGTCAAGTGTTTTGATGCGCCTTCAAAATCTGTAAACAATCCGGTAGATTCTACAACATAATCTGCGCCGGATTTACCCCAGGGCAATTCGGCAGGATTTCTAATCGCTGTACAGGGGATAAAATTTCCGTCAACGACAATCCCGTCTGGTTTGCTTTCAACTTCGCCGTCGTAAATGCCGTGGGTGGAGTCGTATTTGAAAAGATAAGCCAGGTTTTCTGGCGAAACTAAGTCGTTAATGCCGACAAATTGGATGTTGGGGTTTTTGATGCCGGCACGCATGACTAGCCGTCCGATGCGACCAAATCCGTTGATGCCAACTTTTAATGCAGCCATGTTTAAACTCCTCTTGAAAATCTCGTTAGTCGATCGGGCGATCGTCTGTGGTGGCTTAGAATTTACCACGCTAACGGATTTTTGCCAGTGATTCTTTTCTATCTCTTAAGAATTCTGAATTCTGCCCCGGATCGGAAGGGCAATTAATCCTGAAAATACCGCTGACTAATGGCTAATGGCTGATTTTTGTCAACTTGTAAAAGTGCTATAATAGACAGAAAATATTTTCAAAATTGCATTTTTTAAATCAGCCTAAAGTAATAATAAAAAACTTATCCAAAAGGAGAAACGGATTAGCATTCTCACCAGTGACGATTGTCGGAACCAAAGCCTAGGATTAAAGTCGCAGATACGCGTAAGGACACAGCACTGCCGTGTCCATACACCTATGGCGTACAATCTATAGGAATCCTTGCAGGAGTCGTAAATTTTTTACCCCACCCCAACCCTCCCCGACCTCGCGGGGAGGGAGTAAGAAATTCACAAATGATGCGAGGATTGCTATATGTGTAGCTCAAATTTTCCGAAGTGGTATGAGCACTAATGACTAATGACTAATGACTAATGACTAATGACTAATGACTAATGACTAATGACTAATAACTAATGACTACCCAACGCACCTAGTAATTAGCAATTCCACCGCATCTGAAATAAAACACGACCCACCAAATTTATTGAGTACGGGTCTAATGTTTTCTGCAACTGCTGAAACTTGAGCTGGTGAACAAAAAGCAAGCACATAAATGTTATCCAGCGCCGTCATTGATGAATCACGGGAAACGTGATCCCTAGTGCTTTTTCCAGCGACATCACGAATCACCGCATAATCGGGTACGCCAGCTTTGTCTAAACCATCTAAAATCTTGCCTAGTTCTACTGAGTGGGCTATGATTTCTACTCTTTTGACTGACTCCATCATCTCACCTCCAAAACATATTGATTCCGTATAGATACAGGGGAATGCCTACAATGATATTAAATGGAAATGTCACTGCTAAGGCCGTTGAAATGTAAAGACTTGGATTCGCTTCGGGAACAGTTAGGCGCATGGCTGCTGGTACTGCTATATAAGAGGCACTCGCGCACAATACGGCAAACAGCAAAGTGTCTCCCTGCGGCATTCCGATTAATTTGGCTATCACCAAAGCAATTACTGCGTTGACTATGGGAATTAGGATTGCAAAGCCGATCAGAAAAACTCCTGCTTCTTGCAAATCTTTAATTCTGCTAGCCGCAACCAGCCCCATGTCTAGCAAGAAAAAAGTCAGAACTCCGTAAAACAAGTCTTGAGTAAACGGACTCATAACTTCCCAACCATGTTCTCCTGTCAGTACGCCCATAATTAGGCTGCCAATCAGCAGAAAAACAGAACTGTTTAGGAAGGCTTCTTGCAACACTTCTGGCCAAACTATTTCGCGTTTTCCTTCTTCCCCGCCAAATACACTGACTAGAATCAGACCGACTATAATTGCTGGGGATTCCATTAATGCTAGCGCGGCTACCATGTAACCGTCAAAGTCGATGCCCTGTGCTGTGAGGAAGGAGGTTGCGGTGATAAATGTGACGGCGCTGATGGAACCGTAGGTGGCTGCGATCGCTGCGGCATTGTAAGAGTCGAGTTTGATCCTCAGTATGAAAAAAGTATAAATTGGTACTAGCATTGACATCAGCATCGCTGCCAAAATTGTCAGGGCAACTTGCTGGTCAATGCCGCTTTTGGACAGTTCGACGCCGCCTTTAAATCCGATCGCAAACAGCAGGTACAGCGAAAACAGTTTGGGGATGGGGGCTGGAATTTCTAAATCAGATTTGAGAAAAATTGCCAGCATTCCCATGAAAAAAGCTAATATTGGGGGATTTAAGATATTTGACGATACTAAACTCAAATCCACGATCGGTCACTCCCATTTCTTGCGTTTTTAATATGACTTCCCCAGTAATTGTTGCACGAGAATGGATAAATAGACCGATCGAACTTTTGACTCAGAAGTTTGCTGAGGCTAAATATCCCCAAATACGGCAAAGGCGCACAGTACACACCGTACAACGAGTAAGGTGTGCACTGTGCACCTGCAAGCTAAGTATTTTGGTTTAACTAAGCAACACCCAAATAAGACTCTAGGGCTTCGGAACCACCGATCAACTTGCCGTCGATAAATACTTGCGGCACAGTTGTAGCCCCAGTCATAGCGCGGAGCGATTTGGTTGTGATCTCCCGGCCCAAGACTATTTCTTCATAATCCAAGCCCTTTTGACTCAGCATTCCCTTAGCCTTAGCGCAGAAGGGACAGCCCATTTTTGTAAACAGCGAAACTACCTTCGGCTTGGTTGCTGCGGAGTTGATGTAGTTGAGCATTGTCTCGGCATCGGACACTTTGAAAGGGTCGCCCGGTTCCTCTGGCTCAATAAACATTTTTTCAACCACGCCATCTTTTACCAGCATCGAATAACGCCAAGACCGCTTCCCAAAACCTAAATCTGTTTTGTCTACCAGCATTCCCATGCCTTGAGTAAATTCGCCGTTACCGTCGGGAATTAACGTCACATTGTCTGATTCTTGGTCTTTTGCCCACTCGTTCATCACAAAGGTGTCATTGACGGAAATGCAAACGATTTCATCTACGCCGTTTTCTTTAAAAACTTTCGCCAATTCGTTGTAACCGGGGAGGTGCGTTGACGAACAAGTGGGAGTAAAAGCTCCCGGCAGCGAGAACACTACTACGGTTTTACCTGCAAATATATCATCGGTGGTGACATCCACCCACTCGTTGTCTTTGCGAGTGCGAAAGGTGACTTTGGGTACTCTTTGACCTTCTTGGTTCGTCAGCATGATTTTAAATTCTTAGGTACTTGGGTTCAATTCCTTTGCTTATTATAGCGTACTCATAACGAGTATGACTTGTCAAGGGGAGGCGAGTTTTTTTTCTCGGACTTGGGCGCGCGCGCGAGTTCAGTTCATTGTCTTTGCGACAGCTAGCAGATTTAAAACTTGCTGTTTAAGTAAGTCGGCAATTCTGTCTCCATTCCTTTGCTGCTGCTAACGGGTGAGGATTTTTGGCTCTTCATTAGCTAGTATGCTAAACTAACAATCAAACTGCCAAGTAAGCAAACATCTAACTCGGAAGTTTTCAAAGTTTCTAAATCCGTAAGCCGAACGTTTAATCAACTTGAGTTTATTGTTGATGCCTTCGACAACACCACTGGTAGTCTTATAATCGAAGTAAGCAATAATCTCATCTAGCCAACGAATAATAGTGTTCTGACTATCGGTAAAATATTTTTTAGCTCTTGACAACCATCTTCCCACTTGCCACAAACCGACTAACCAATTATTAGCCCGATCGAAAATTCTTCTAATTTCTTCTTTTAATTCAAGCATAGTTTTGAGAGTAAAAAAT
This sequence comes from Microcoleus sp. B4-C1, assembly GCF_036705285.1. Lineage (NCBI taxonomy): Bacteria > Bacillati > Cyanobacteriota > Cyanophyceae > Oscillatoriales > Microcoleaceae > Microcoleus > Microcoleus sp. B4-C1. Next base: position 101,476 of record NZ_JAUBUC010000003.1, read on the forward strand.
ACATCTTTAACTTGCATTAGTTTAGCTTTTTGCTCTTCATTTATATCTGATTGGTTCTTCAATAACACATATTTACTTTTCTTCAATGCTTCTAAAACTTTCTCCGGGTCTGCTTTTTCTTCTGACGATTCTGCTTTTTTAATTAAATCTTCTACCTGTCTCTTCTCTCCCTTCCTTTGGGCATCTAATTCCTTATTTATTTGTGCCATTACATGAAATCTGTCGGCGACCACCTGAGCATTTGGCATCAACTCTCTCACTACATTTCTGTAACTTTTCCACAAATCTATACTTACTTCTTCTATTTGCTCTAATACTTCTTTACCCCATCCGAGCATTACTTCCTTAATTTCTTCTTGTTTCCTTCCTGCCAATATCGCGATTAGCTTAGACTTCTCTAAATCTATTAATACTGCACAGTAATTTACTTTTCCTTTAATTAGAGCTATTTCATCTATCCCTAATCTCTTCAACTCGCTAGGCTGGGCTTTTAAGTATTCTTTCGATGCGTCTTTTAACATCCTTTCTATTTCTTCTGTTGTCACGACCCCTTTTTTCGCTACGCTGTGGATATCATTCTCTAACACTTCTTGGATTATTGCTCTTGCTAGCCGTTTCGTATAGGTTCTTCTTTTTTTGACCAACTCCAACTCTTCACTAAATGGCTTGAGACATTTTTCACACTTAAACTGTCGTCGGTTGATTTCTAAAAATACGAAGTTCTCTCCCCAAGGTAAATCTTTGACTAGGTATCTATGATTTTGATGTAATCTATGACTTTTTTTTCCACAACGTGGACAGTTACTTTCCTTACCGATTCCTTCCACCTGTAAAATTATTCCAATCCCTTCATACTGGCGATGTGAGATTACTTTTATTCCCTCTATATTCAACAGCTCTGTTAAAAACTTTATCTCCTTTTTCGTTCTCATGGCTGTTCAATCCACCTCACCCCTCTAGCTTTTGCTTATATTTAATAATAAATGAGCTTCCTCTGTCAACCCCGGTAATGACTCTCCCAGCTATTTTCCTAGCTTCATTTGTCTTTCTTTCCTGGCGCCAGCTATTCATTTAGCATATTAACTACTGAAGAGCAAAAAAAAGAGCGATCGCACCTCAATAATATAAGGGCGATCGCTCTTTCAGCAGCTAAGTCAATTATCAGAAATACCAGAACAACATAGCCTATGCTTAGCATTCTCAGGTCGTGGATTTAAAAGACTACTGGGGTTTAGCTGCTTCAACTATAGCGTGAACCATCTTAATTGCCTCTGTGATAGGTATTTGACCACTTTCGACAGCCCTCATTAAATCCTGAGCCCTTTGAGGGGTAATTAGATTAAGCCTAACTGGTTCTTTCAAGGAAACGATAAATTTTGTCTTGTCACTGTCTCTAACCTGAGATGCTCTTTCTTTTGCTTCAACCTCTTCTAGCTGTTTTTTTAACTGTTTGAGTATTTCTGCTTGTTTCCCTTCGTTGAAAGTGCCATCCAAGAAGATCCTCTTTGCTCCAACGAGAGCTGCTGCACCTAATGCTGCACCGCCAACAACCAATCCTACTGGGGGTGCAACCGCTATTAGCCCAAATAATATGGATGTACCGCCGAAAGCCGCAACAGCACCCGCAGCAGCACCAGCACCTACCACACCAATCCCAATATCAGCTAAAATTCCGAGTTTATCATCTGGATTTTTTTCCAATTGCTCGATCGCTTTAAGGATTTGCTCCTGAGTTGTTTTATTTTCTGACATATTAAGCCTCCTGATTGTTTCAAATTTTCTTATTTAAGCAGTAATAACGTTGATAAAAACTGCATTGAAAACATCAATCAGTAGTTGAAAAAACAATTTGGCGAGTTCAATAATGTCTTGTGCTACTCCAACTATCCCATCTACTTGACGGTAGCCTTGATCTAGTCTATGTCCAGCGATCGCACCAACAGTTATACCTAGCACTGCTGCCAATGGCGCTAACACTGGGCCGATAACTGGTACTGAACGTACCAATAGTCCCACAGCAACTCCTAGAGCAATGCCCGTAGCTAAATTAGGATGTGCTTTGACAAACTCCATAATTTTGAGCAGAATAATTTTCCCTACAGCCAAAACTTTGTTACCAGATTTTTTCGTGTAGGTAGCCAACTCGTGCAATCTGATGGTGACTTCGTGGGGCAAGCCGAGATCATTTAACCGGACATACAAATCGCTACTACTCATTGAATCGGCATCTACTTGCCAGAGAACCATTTCTAAGTTTGCTTGGGGGAGGGATAATGCTTGTGTAGTCATTTTTTTCCTATGGGAAAGCTATAATAGTGCCTCTTAAATATGATTGTGACTCTAAAATCTCAGTCTTGTCCAGTCGGAAAAAATCGGAAAAAGTAGGCACTTTTATATCATTTGCCATTTACCCACGCCAGAAAAAGCTGGAGAAACTCGATCGGGTCGGAAAAAGTCGGATCGAGTAGGATATAATAGGCAAAACCCCAGCATTAACCCGACCTATGGACGTTCAAGAAGTCTTAAAACTTGCCGACGACCTAGTTTTTATTAATACGGGAAAACACTTAGACAATCTGCAAGAGGTGATACTGCGGGGAACTTTACAAGGTCAGAAATACTCGAAAATAGCAGATGAATCTCACTGTAGTGAAGGTCACATCAAGGATATTGCATCTGAATTCTGGAAGCTACTATCAGAATTATTAGGTGAAGAAGTCAATAAATCAAATTTTAGAGTCACACTCGAGCGATTAAAATTCTCAAGTTTCGGGAACTTCTATAAAGATTTTGTACACATTGGTAACGTCAACTTCTGTGAAAATAGTTCACAGTCCCCAAAATTACCCACCTCACCAACCGATGAAGAACCTCTAAACAAAGGCAACACTGAACCAAAATCTCGTCAATTTTTAGCTGAAATGCCTAAGTCTGGCATTTTCTACGATCGCACATCCGAACTCGCTACCCTCAAACAGTGGATTATCCACGAAAACACCCGCCTACTCGCCATACTAGGCATAGTCGGCATTGGCAAAACCGCACTCGCCGTAAACCTAGTAGAACAAATCAAACATGAATTTGATTTCGTCATCTGGCGAAGTCTCGCCACATCTCCACCCCTGTCAACACTTCAAAAAAATATAATTCAATTCTTCAGTAGGGGCGGTGCCCCCGTGCCCGCCCCAAATGCCGACGGCGTGCCCGCCTTCAGTAGGGGCGGTGCCCCCGTGCCCGCCCCCTTCCCAGAAGAAGGGGCAACCACGGGGGGTTTGCCCCTACTGAACTACTTGCAAAAATACCGCTGTCTGCTGATACTCGATGACGTACAAATGGTAAATAGCAGCGGACAATTTGCTGGCAATTATAAACCTGGATATGAAGATTACGGCACACTCTTCAGACAGGTAGGAGAATTATCTCACAATAGTTGTTTAATCCTGATAGGTTCGGAAACACCCAGAGAAATCGCCGCATTAGAAGGCAAAAACCAGCCGATTCGCTCATTACAACTGAATGGTTTAGGTGCAGCAGCGGGGGAAATTATCAGAGAAAAAGGTTTAACTGAAGATGCAAAATTATCTGAACTAATTGAACAATACAGAGGCAATCCCTTGTGGTTAAAAATAGTTGCTACAATGATTCAAGATTTGTTTAACGGCAGCCTATCGGAATTTTTGTCGGATGATACACTATTTTTAGGTGATTTAGAATCTTTACTGCATCAGCCATTTAATCGCTTATCCGAGTCGGAGAAACAGGTAATGTCATGGCTAGCGAGTGAAACCGCGCCTGTTTCCCTCTCAAAAGTGCCAGAGAATCTGCAATTATCTCGATCGCAATTTTTGCAAGTTATGCAATCCTTGGGACGGCGTTCATTAGTTGAAAAAATCCCGGAGGGCGATCGCACATTTTTTACCCTTGCACCGCTACTAAAAGAGTATGTCAAAACTAACTATTCCCGCCCCAACGGTGAGTAAGAAAAAATTATATTGTCGTCAAGCGAATTATCTTGAATTTAGAAATGTGCGATCGACCTTTTGGTAAAATTTGGGAATGCGCGATCGACCTTTGTTTATTGAATTGGCTTTTCAGTCCTCTTTTAGAGGACTTTTGCTATGAGACGGGGGTTTTCAACCCCCGGCGGACTTGCGGGTTAGCGAAGGGATTTTAGCGGCAAAATGTGCGATTCCCTACAGGATAGCTAAGCTTCAGGCATTTTACAACAATTTTTTATAAGGGAATCCAATCCAATTTATCAATCCATTCTTCAGCTTCCGAAGTCTCCCAAACTATCACAATTTCTTCTGCCCATCTGCCTAAACTTGCACTTGGACGCACCCAAAACAGTCCCCAAATTTGTCCTCCCGTTGCCCAATATTCCTCCAAATGTCCGGGAATACTTTTGCGGTTATCCGTTACCAATAGCCTTTGCGATGATTCCAAATAGCTGATGATTTCTGGATCGAGGGTTCCTAATGGCGGTGCATTGGCGTCGCCCACCCGCAAAATATCTATCTCCGGCTGGAGTTTTAAAACAGCACTTTTCAGCTTAGGTGGCAAATTTTCATCGAGTAAAAAACGAATTTTCACTTGAGTAGAAGTAACTCCTGTTCTCGCTGTGCTTTGATTGCTCTTACACGCTTTACTACATCAGAAGGTTCCTTAGCCAACCATTCCTGATAGCGTTCTTCCCGCCACTTCGCCAGCCGCAACATATAAGCATCCATCTGCCTCCGATTTTGCAGATAATAAGTTAGCGTCGCGTAAATCTTCTCTAAATTCAAACTTGGTAATTCTTCCAGAATTTGGTCTGGCGAATATCCATCCAAGTAATATTTAATTACATCGTCGATGCCGATCCGATGTCCTTTGATGCGGATGTCATCGGGGTCGAGAAATTCAAAATAGTCTTCTAATTGCATCGGTTTATCTCCGAATACTTAGTTAATCGCATTTTATCATAAATTGAAAAGGGCGAGCGACCTTATATAATAGAAACTTGTTACGATCGCCCTTTATCCCCCTATCATGCTTCAAATCCGCCGTCGTCCCCCCAGCACCTCAGTCTCCGTCCTCTACTTAGGCTGACTGCATAACAACAGCCGCTTCCGGAACATTTCCTTCATCTTTACCACTCAAACCCGTTCCAAATTCAGTATATTGTCGCACATTAGGATGGCGAAAACCGAGTACAATGTCTTCTTTAGGAATACCGGCTGCCAGTAAATCCGTCGCCACTCCTTCTTCGGTATCATCATATTGAATCCAGATTTTATCGCCGATTAAATCGAGGTGAATTGGTGTGGCGTGAAGGTATTTGGCCTCATTCCAACCAATATCCAAGACTAAGTAGCTTCCTCGTTCATCATCAAAGAGAACTTGGGAATTATATCCGTCAGGTATGGCAGCGCGGTAGTTGGCGTGTTCTTGCAGTATGGTTTTGATAATTTCTTGGTATCTTAATCGGGTATCCATTGAACTATCGCCTCACTTTTATCATCAAAAACAATCAGTTTTATAATCTGATTTTTTAATAACAATTGTCCTAATTCAATGGTAAATACGCTATTAAAAATAGGTTGAGAAATTGCCAAATAGAGACTTCTATCGATCCGCATTTCATTAAGCACTTGGCGGTAAAGAACGTACTGCCCCAAAGCCTGCTCCAAATCTTTTACATCCGATCGTCCCACAAAACTTTTGACCTCAACAACAATTTTTTGGGTTCCTTTTTCGGCATTAATTAGACGCTCTGCACCCAGGTCGGCAGATAAACGCTTGCGGCCAATTTGCAGGGGAAATGGATCGTGAGTAATTATCCAACCATCCTTTTGTAAGGCACGCTTAACTGTATCGTGATAAATATCTTTAGCTGGCACGCATTAGCTCTCAGGCTAGGAGGATTTACTGTAACCATTATATAATACGTTGAAACTTGTTACGATCGCCCTTTATCCCCCTATCATGCTTCAAATCCGCCGTCGTCCCCCCAGCACATCCGTCTCCGTACTCTACCTCAGCTACCAAATCGCCGTACCCGACGCCGAACCCCAGCACATCCTCGAAGAAATCGTCTGGGAAAAAGAAGCTGAAGTGGCCCAAAAGCGCGATCGCACCCCATTAGCCGATCTTCACAAAAAACTCCCGTTTGCACCGCCCATCCGCGACTTTCTTGCCGCCCTTAAAAACGGCAAAACCACACCCGCTATCATCGCCGAAGTTAAAAAAGCTTCTCCCAGCAAAGGCGTAATTCGCGAAGATTTCGACCCAGTGGCGATCGCCCTAGCTTACCAACAAAACGGCGCCAGTTGCATCTCCGTACTCACCGATGAAAAGTTCTTTCAAGGCAGCTTCGACAACCTCGCTAAAATCCGTGCCGCCGTCGATTTACCCTTACTTTGCAAAGAGTTTATTATCTATCCCTACCAAATCTATCTCGCCCGGATTCACGGTGCCGATGCTGTACTTTTAATCGCAGCTATTCTATCTGACAAAGACTTACAATACTTTGTGAAAATTGTCAAGACATTGGGCATGACAGCTTTAATAGAAGTTCACACTCTCGAAGAACTCGATCGAGTATTAACCCTAGAAGGCGTCAACCTGATCGGTATCAACAACCGCAACCTAGCAGACTTTTCCGTCAGCCTAGAAACTACCGCTCAACTATTAGCCGATCGACAAACCGAAATCCAAGCAAAAGGCATCCTCATCGTCAGCGAGTCAGGAATCCACACTCCCGACGACCTAGCTAAACTTGCCACCGCAGGCGCCGAAGCCGTTCTCATCGGCGAATCTCTAGTCAAACAGCCCGATCCGGGTGCCGCTTTAGCCTCGCTTGCCGATCGCCCTCCCAGCCTGTGAAAGGCGAGACCGCTTGACAAACCACCCTTAATTCTGATAAAAAATGATTAAGTAGGTAAATAATGAGAATTTCTAGCCTGCATCGACTCAAGCGCTACTGTAAAAAAGAAATAGCACTGAAAGCTATATTGCATAGAAATATTTTGCCAGAAAGCAATTAAATCTATTCTGTAAGCCTGTCGATCGCAAGATTTAGCGTGTCCAACGCCCCCAGCCCCGAATATTCGATCGGCAAAGCAGGGGTTATTGTACGGTTAGAAAACAAATAAAAAATCGGGCATCTAATGTTCACCTGTGATGCCTCATGCAATTGCAATGGGGTGTCGGTTCGCTGAGGTATGTTAGCTTTCATGGAGCCAATCCCCCTTCCTTCGTACATTCATTATGAATTGCTACTTCAATTGTTAGAGCGCAAAACGATGTTTGCTGTCAGTCCACAATCGCCGCAGCAGCAACAAGTGCACCAACTTATTATTACACTGCGTAAAGCCCTTGCCATTCAAAAGCAATTAGAACAAAGCTGCGAGCGATCGAACTTAGCGGTAGAACACCGCTGGTCTCTAAATGAAATTAACCACAAGGGAGTTAAAAGTTAAAAAAGTTAGAGTAGCGACGTGACGTATCGTATTTGATTTATTCTATAGAACTCCCACAGGAAAACTTAGGACAATATTCATGGACAACAAATTAATGCTGATGATTCCCGGCCCGACGCCGGTGCCTGAAGCGGCCTTGTTAGCGATGGCAAAACACCCGATGGGCCACCGCAGCAAGGAATTTGACGCGATTTTTGCAGAATGTACCGAAAACCTCAAATGGCTGCACCAAACTAAAAGTGACGTGCTGAGTTTAACGGTTTCTGGTACCGGCGCGATGGAAGCTGGGATAATTAATTTCTTGAGTGCGGGCGATCGAGTTTTAGTCGGCACTAACGGCAAATTTGGCGAACGCTGGGCTGAAGTTGCCGAAGCTTACGGTTTAAACGCCGAAATTATTAAAGCTGAGTGGGGCCAACCTTTAGACCCCGAAAACTTCCGCGAAAAACTCGAAGCAGATACAGAGAAGCAAATCAAAGCTGTCATCATTACCCACTCGGAAACCTCTACCGGCGTCCTCAACGACCTCGAAACCATCAACCGCCACGTTAAAGCCCACGGTGAAGCTTTAATTATGGTCGATGCTGTCACTAGCTTAGGCGCTGTCAATATTCCGATGGATGCTTGGGGAATCGATGTCATTGCTTCGGGTTCTCAGAAAGCTTACATGATTCCTCCAGGTTTGGGTTTTGTGGCCGTCAGTCCCAAAGCTTGGGAAGCTTACAAAACTGCGAAACTGCCCCGCTATTATTTGGATTTGGGTAAATATAGCAAAGACGCTGCCAAAAATACCACTCCTTTTACTCCCCCTGTCAATATGTTTTTTGCCCTGCAAGCATCGCTGCAGATGATGAAAACAGAAGGGTTGGAAAATGTTTTCGCGCGGCACAAACGCTTAATGACAACTACTCGCGCTGCTGTCAAAGCTTTAGGTTTGCCGTTGTTTGCTGCTGACAAAGCCGCCAGCCCTGCGATTACTTCGGTTATGCCGCCAGCATCCGTAGATGCTCAAAAAGTGCGGACTTTGATGAGAAAGAGATTTGACATTGCTCTCGCCGACGGACAAGACCATTTGAAAGGTAAAATCTTCCGAATCGGTCATTTGGGCTTTGTGTGCGATCGCGATATTCTAGCAGCAATTTCCTCTTTAGAAGTTGTGCTGAGCGAATTGGGTCATGAAGGCTACACTCCGGGTGCCGGCGTTGCCGCTGCTGCCAAATTCTTGGCTGAATCCTAATCTCAGTTGTTAAAGGATTTTAGATTTTGGATTATCTCTAAAATCTAAAATCCTTTTAATATGCTTCGGATAACCAATCAAAGATTTTATCCAACTGTTCGAGAGTGACTAAACCGTATTGCCACAGAACCATCGGCAAGGAATTCGGGTCTTTATCACGCTGGCGCTGTTTGTCACCGCCACGACGTTCGGCGACAGCAATTGACGCGGGAGAAATTGCCAAGTCTTCTTGTAAAAATCGAATTAATCGAGTGTATTTAGCGGGTGCCATGTGATTTCACCTATAAGTATAGGACACCATTTTCTGATGTGAACCTGATGTTTTTGATGAGTAATAAGCCAGTTTTAAATTTGTCTTGTTACCGTCGATAGCTTTTAAAACGCTATTAGCGGTTGAACTGCCAAACGTAATGCTGAGTGATACTGTAAAGCTAACCTTTCCCAAAAAGTGAAAGGTTTTGCAATTTTGCTGATGTCTGCCCGATCGACTGGTAATCGCGATCGAACCTAAACGGAATACCTCGGCATCTTTGCAGCGCGAATCAGAATAAATTCTGCTACCTAAAGACTACTAAACCAAGTTCAGAGTTTAACTTCATCTGCCAAAATGCAGAATCCGCAAATCTACTTCGACAAAATTAGTTAGATATTTCGATAAAACCCGAAACTGCTACCAGAAGTTAAGTTTGCCAATTCCCGCCAATTAACTTGGCTCGTAGCATATTACTTTAGATAGGTTTAGTAGATTTAGCTCGATCGCCAGAACTTCCAGAGAATTTCTTTTCGTGTTGCTACACCTTGAGGCTGAGTATCGTCTCTCAGGATTGGTAACGAGTCGCTGACTCGTCTCATACCTGCGACCAACCATCTACAGCTTCCGGAAACAAGCTCAAGTCCTGACTGACTGAGATCGACATCGTAGCAAATCTTTCGGTGTTTGTACTGAATCTTACATTAATATTCTAATAGATTTTATCAATTTTTGTAAAGTTTCTAAATTTTCTTGGGTATTCCGAAGGCAGGGGGCTCTCTGGGGGATGGAAACCGGGGGATTATGTCTGTGTGCAGATTTTACTGAAACAGTCCGAAGTTTTAGTCGAAAAACTCGATTTCAATACGATCGCCCTTTTTGACACCGAGTTCAGCAGCCCGCCCGCCCCGGAGTTCAATAACTCGATCGACAGCAGTATCGGGCCCATAGGTAGGACAAGGATCAGCAGTACAAGGAGGTGCAGAAACTTCGATCGCCTCAACCACCCCATCCCGGACAAAAATCATATCCAGAGAAATCTTGCAATTTTTCATCCAAAAATTGACCCGCCGGGCAGGTTTAAACTCAAACAGCATTCCTCTGTCATCCGGCAAAGAAGTTCTGTACATTAAACCCATAGCCTGCTGTTCCGGTGTTTTCGCCACTTCGAGTTCGATTGGGCGATCGCCTATCCGAGCTCTAGCAGAAACAGGCAGCACTTGACCCGATGTAGTCGCCGTAGGAGACTCAGCCGCCAAAATACCAGTAGCACCAGCATTCGCGATCGGTAAAGTCGGCGAACATCCCAGCAAAAATATACTTACTCCAATACCGAGCAAATTAGTTAAATAATTCATAATGATTTTAGATTTTAGATTTTAGATTTTAGATTTTAGATTGGGAATTGGCAATTGGACATAAGGAACTAAGGAATGAGAATTAAATAACTTCCACAAGTTTGTGGGATGGGCGTCCCGCCCGTCCAAAAAGGACGGGCGGGACGCCCATCCCACAATAACAATTAAAATTATAAGTTATTTAATTCGCGATCCTAACCAACAGTCAACAGTCAACTGACTTCTTCAAGCTTCCCGCATCACATAGCCAACACCGCGCACCGTCTGAATCAAGCGCTTTTCACCCTCATCTTCAATCTTGAGCCGCAGATAGCGGATGTAAACCTCAATCACATTCGACTCACCCAAAAAGTCGTAACCCCAAACATTTTCCAGAATTTGTTCCCGCGTCAAAACCTCGCGGGGATGTTCCATCAAATACTTTAGCAGCTCATATTCCTTCATCGTAAGGTCGATCGCCCGTCCGTTCCGCAGGGCCCGCCTAGAGGCCAAATCCAAAACTAAATCGCCAAACCTCAATTGTTCGTTGCTGCTGTTATCCGGCTGCAAATACAAGCGCACCAACTGCAGAAACTCCTCAGTGCGGTAAGGTTTGAGAAAATAATCATCCGCCCCAGCTTCCAGACAAGCTACGCGATCGTCAACTGTATCACGACCGACCAATAGCAGCACCGGCACCCGATTGCCAATACTTCTGAGGTGAGAACACAGTGACAGCCCCGACTCAGCGCCAAGTATGCGATCGATTACAATCAAAGCTGGCTGCAATTCACGGGCTAAATGTTGGCCTGTGGCGGTATTAGAAGCCACTACCGGTTCGTAGCCGGAGGATTTTAAGTCGAGACTCAAGTGTCCGGCGAGAACTTCGTCTGTTTCAACTAGCAGGACACAGGGATTGCGATCGAGAGTAATTGCAGCCATTGAATTGACCGATGAAGACCATAACTGTTCTAGCACGTCTTAAGGAAGAGAGGGAGAGTGGGAGAGAGGGAGAGGGGGAGAGGGGGAGAATGGGAGAGTGGGAGAATTACCAATTACAAATTAAGTTATTTGGCATTTAAATTGAAACTTGATCGCCCCGCGCTATCCTGCCCGCCCCACAAGAGTTTAAGTAAAAAGTAGCTTACAAATTAAATGCGCTACAGCTTACCAATTACCAAATTGAATAATTTATGACCATCATCGTATTCGGCAGTATCAACATCGACCTAGCAGCAAAAACTCCCTGGTTGCCGCAGCCAGGGGAAACTATCATCGGTAGCAATTTTTTCACAGCAGGCGGTGGCAAAGGAGCAAATCAAGCCGTCGCCGCCGCCCGTCTCGGCACTTCTACCCACATCATCGGTCGCGTCGGCAACGATAAATTTGCTGAAGAATTATTGACAAATCTACAATCTTATGGGGTAAATACAGACAATGTATTAATAGACCAAAACACTCATTCAGGAGTGGCAATTATCGCCGTAGACGAGACAGGTCAAAATAATATTATTGTGATTCCGGGCGCGAATAACAATGTCGGTGAAGCAGATATAGAACGTCTCAAAAAACTGTTAACAGCAACTACATCCTTGTTGTTACAGTTAGAAATTCCCCTGGAAGTTGTGCAAAAAGCTGCGAAAGCTGCTCGTGAAGCGGGGGTGCGAGTTATTCTCGATCCAGCACCGGCTAGGGCGGATTTGCCACTGGAACTTTATCCGCTAATTGACATTATCACGCCGAATGAAGTGGAAGCCAGCCAGTTAGTCGGCTTTCGGGTGAATGACACGGAAACAGCGATTGTAGCTGCAAAACATTTGCAGGAGCGCGGTGTCGAGAATGTTATTGTCAAATTGGGCGATCGCGGGGCTGTTGCTGTTACGGCGGATGAAACGTTTTTTGTACCGGCTTTTGCTGTGGAGGCGATCGACACTGTGGCTGCTGGCGATGCTTTTAACGGCGGTTTGGCCTCTGCATTAGATGCCGGTCTGTCCTTGTCGGAGGCGGTGCGGTGGGGCGCAGCAGCGGGCGCTCTGTGCACAACTAAAGTGGGTGCTCAAGGTGCTATGTGCGATCGGGCAACTTTTGATAAATTTTTGCACAATAGAGTGATTGGATAAATCTTTGATAGAGCCGGTTAACCGCAGATTTTAAGCAGATAAACACAGATGAACGCAGATAATTTCAAGAGATGAAAGTGAACGACTATAATAGGTCTATTTTATGTAAAAAAATCATAATCTTGTGGGGTGGGCTTCTAGCCCGCCCCAAATATGCAAGAATTTAAATCTGTAACCGCTTGTCCTAATTCGGTCGCTGAATAATTGTTTCAGCTACCCGCCGCTTGACTTTTGGATCAATACCAATCAGCCGCACGTATTCGCCGCCGTGTTCGGCCAAACAAGTTTCTAAAGATGCAACCACATCTTTTTCCTGTGCACTGTTAATCGTCGCACAACTTTGCCAAGAACCTGTCTTAAATCGGCGATTATCTGCATATTCCATGCCAATTTTGCAGCCTCTTGCTAACAACTGTTTTACTTGTTCCAATACCTCGGAACTCAGCCGCGCCCCATGACCGTTACCACCTTCAGAACTTGGCTCGACGTAAGCCTTATAATATTTGGATGACGGGTCGTTTAATTGACTTTGCGTTGGCACAGCAGCCGCAGCATTGGGGGTTCCTTGAACGTTAAACAGGCGCGATTGGTTGTATTCATCTACTAAGCGCATTTCCTGAATCCGCTTTTGTTGACCCACCATCAAACTGCCCATTTCTAATAAATGAGCGAGGCTGAAATTCGGGTTCTGGAAATCTGGCGCTGCTTCCAAAGTGTTTACCAAACGCTTGGAAACTCGCTCAATTCCTATTTTGTGAATGAATTCGCGGATTTGTTCGTCATAAATGCGCGATCGCAAAGCACTAAAAAAGTCGATCGCCTGATCGGGAAAATGATCGACTAGCCCCACAATATCGGTTTTTGACAATTTGTCCGACTCAAAAATTCCCCCAACAATCCCAATTTTATCATCCCGGCTGGGTTCCCAATAAAACTTTTCCATCCGCCCGTCGCGAATCAGCGGCGCGTACAGCGTAGAAAAATCATTTCCGGTGACAATAATCGGCACTCGGTGCAGCGGCGTACTGTCATAACTTCCCGGTAACTGCACGTTAGTTGGATTATCAGCAATATTCATCAGAGTCGCATTGACCATCTGAGTATTGACAGTATATTGAGTAGTAGTATCGAACCTGCCAGCACCGGCATCCAAATCGTTAATAAAGATGGCGCACATCTCGCCGCGCACGCGAATTTGCTCCGCCGCTTCCCGATAGCGCAAGCGAATTAAACGCGCCGGATCTCCCGCATCCGGGCTTTCTAATTCCCCACCAGATATCATCACCGGTTCAAAGCCCATCCGCCGAAAAACCAGTTCGGTTTGAAAAGTTTTGCCTTCTCCTTTGCGGCCGTGAATTCCCAAAATTAGGGGAACTCTTACCCCGGGTAAATTTAAAAAGTTCTTAGTGACGTGCACCGCAACTTTATCGAGAAAGTTAGGAGAAATGTAATAACTCATCAGTAGATTTGTAAGGGATTAATTGAGGTTACTGTTATGATTTTATGACAAAACTAACAGCCTGCACCGCTAACCTGGATTTTTACCGTACAATCGAGGTCTACATATTATGTGTTAAGGAGCGATTCGTGAGTCCAGAAACCTTATTAAAAGAACCAAGCGTGCAAGCCGAAGCCAGTCTCTTCAGTTCTGAGAGCTTCGACAGCTATGTAATGACAACTTACGGGCGTTTTGCGATCGCCCTAGAACGGGGCCTCGGCTGCCGCGTTTGGGATACCGAGGGCCGCGAATATCTCGATTTTGTGGCTGGTATTGCTACCTGCACCCTGGGACACGCCCACCCGGCAATGATTGCAGCGGTAACTCAGCAAATTCAGACCCTGCACCACGTTTCTAACCTTTATTACATCCCCGTACAGGGCGAGCTGGCAAAGTGGCTTGTAGACCATTCTTGCGCGGACAGAGCCTTCTTTTGCAACTCCGGTGCGGAAGCTAATGAAGCGGCAATTAAACTCGCCCGCAAATACGCCCACGAAAAATTAAATATCTCGAATCCGACGATCATTACCGCTGTTGCGAGTTTCCACGGGCGGACTTTGGCGACAATTACGGCAACGGGACAGCCTAAATATCAGAAGGGTTTTAGTCCTTTGGTTCCCGGATTTCACTACGTGCCATACAACGATATTAGTGCGATCGAAAGTGCGATCGAGCAACTCGACAAAGACGAACGCCAAGTAGCAGCAATTATGCTGGAAGCGCTGCAAGGCGAAGGCGGAGTTCGCCCCGGAGATATCGCCTACTTCCAGCGCATTCGGGAAATTTGCGACGAAAAAGGCATTTTGCTGATTCTCGACGAAGTGCAAGTCGGGATGGGACGCAGTGGCAAATACTGGGGCTACGAAAACCTCGGCATTGAACCGGATATCTTTACGTCTGCCAAAGGATTGGGCGGCGGTATCCCGATCGGCGCTATGCTGTGCAAATCTTTCTGCGATGTATTTGAACCGGGAAGTCACGCCAGCACTTTCGGTGGCAATCCTTTTGCTTGCGCTGTAGCTTTGTGCGTTTGCCAAACTTTGGAACGGGAAAACCTTCTGGAAAACGTGCAGCAGCGCGGGGAACAGTTGAAAGCAGGCCTCAACAAGTTGGCGGCCACATATCCGCATTTAATTGCCGAAGTGCGCGGCTGGGGTTTGATTGTCGGGATGGAATTGCAAGCTGATATCGAACTTACATCCGCTGATATCGTCAAATCTGCCATCGCCGCCGGAGTGTTGTTGGTTCCCGCAGGGCCGAAAGTGCTGAGGTTTGTCCCGCCGCTGATTGTCACTGCTGCTGAAGTCGATCGAGCTCTGCAGGCAGTGGAATCAGCGCTGCGTTCTCAAGCGGTACAGTAAAATCTACTGAGTTGATTTTTGTTAGCTGTAGCGCTGAAACTCGCGATTGCCCATTGGTGTCAACTTAACGTCAAACCCATTTATAGACCAATACGGTTCACTTAAGACCGATCCCCCCTAACCCCCCTTAAAAAGGGGGGGACAAGAAAGCTCTCAAAGTCAACCCCTACTCCCCTTCTTAAGGGGGATTTAGGGGGATCTCCGGGCATAAATAGTGTTAAGTAAACCGTATTGATTTACAGACAGATGTTTGACTATTAAGGCAAGATTCCCCCTAGCCCTTAATCAGGGGGGGACAGGAATCTTCTCAAAGTCAACCCCTACTCCCCTTCTTAAGGGGGATTTAGGGGGATCTAGACTTTGCCTAAAAGCGAGATTTATCAGGGGTTTCAGGCGATTGTTGACACCAATGGCGATTGCCATATCTAGACCCACTCTTCCTCAGAAAGTCGGTTTCTTTCCAGATTTCTCGTTACTAAACCCAATAGTTTCCCAGAAACCGGGTTTCTTAGTCTAAAATCTATCAGGGTAAAATTAAACCCGCCCCGCTGCAAGTCTGTCGGGGCGGGTTTGTTAAGTTTAAGACTGGTGCAGAAGCCTGTTTTTTTAGGCAAATACGTTGTGGCGATGTGTATGGTGGAAAAATCAGGTTTGTTTAATCCTCTGGGCGACTCCTACCTCCGGTTAGAGATTGAAATTTAAACCAGGAAGTGATTTAATTGCTGCACAGAAGCAGCGATCCTATCGTTAATAATTCGGCGGAATGCACGATGGATGAACAGCGTCGCAAAACTGAGGTTAATATGCTCCAAGCGCTGCTGGAAAATCCTGGGGACTCAGGAATAGATTTGATTTTGAGAACGAACCCAAAGTCGATCGACTTTGAGTTCGTGCAAACGCTTTATGTGGAAGAAGTGGCGCTGACGCGAGAAAGCTTGCTGAAAGCTGCAAAATTTTTCCAAAGGGCGATCGCACCCTTAGAATCTGCAAAAGGGAATTCTAAATTGCCCGCAACCGGGGCAGCATATCTGGCTTTTTTAGCAGAAGTATTGCAGGCAGTGGCGCGCAGCGCTGATTCGCAGCACCTGTACTCGCTGCTGAGAAACAATTTAGATAAACTCGACCAGAATTTTGCACAACTACTGCGCTGCTGGGCAACTTTGGTGTTTTCTGCTGCCAAAGAATCCGAGAGAAGGCGCATTGCAGCGTTAATCGGCAATCTGAGCAACAAAATTGGGCGGTTTCCCCTCGGCAGCAAGGCTAATAACTTGGAAATCGAAATTGCCGGTTACGAAACAGTTGCTAAGGTGTTTACCCGCAAAGACTTTCCCCAAGAATGGGCGGTGATGCAAAACAATCTGGGCAACGCTTACAGCGATCGCCCCAAAGGTGATAAGGCTCAAAATATCGAACAGGCGATCGCTTGCTTTGAAAATGCCCTACAAGTACGCACGCCCGAACAGTACCCGGAACAGTGGGCGACGCTGCAAAATAATCTGGGCAACGCTTACAGCGAGCGTCTCAGGGGAGATCCGGCAGACAATCTAGAACACGCGATCGCCTGCTATCAAAACGCGCTGCAAGTTCGCACCCGCGAAACTTTCGGGGAAGAGTGGGCGAGCACTCAAAACAATCTCGGCCGTGCTTACAGTCGGCGACTGCAGGGCAACCGAGCCCAAAATCTGGAACTGGCAGTCGCTTGCTACCAAAATGCTTTGCAAGTCTACAACCGCAAGGTGTTTCCCCGGCGTTGGGCCACAACTCAAAATAATTTGGCAAATGCTTACTGCGAGTTGCTGCGGGGCAACCGAGCTGAAAATCTCGAATATGCGGTTACTTGCTATCAAAGAGCTTTGCAGGTGCGGACTCGGGAAGCTTTTCCGCAGCAGTGGGCGACGACTCAAAGGAATTTGGGCCGGGTGTTTGTCGATCGCATCAAAGGCGATCCGGTGGAAAATTTGGAAATGGCGATCGTCTGCTATCAAAATGCTTTACAAGTCTACACCCGCATCAAATTTCCCGAAGTCTGGGCTTCGATCCAAACTTACCTCGGTAGGATCTATACTCGGCGGGTGAAAGGGGAAAAAGCCGAAAATTTGGAAATGGCGATCGCCTGCTATCAAAATGCTTTGCTGTTTTGCAACCGCCAAAAATCTCCCGAACGCTGGGCAATGCTGTGTGCTTACCTTGGCCGCGCTTTCTGCGAACACGTGAAAGGGGAAAAAAACCGCAACCTCAAAAGCGCGATCGCCTGCTATCAAAATGCGGGCGAAGTCTACACCAGGCAGGCATATCCCAACCGCTGGGCAATGCTGCAAATTTATCTCGGTAGGGCTTATTCGCAACTGACGGAGGCGGAAAACTTGTCGCACATGGAAAGCGCGATCGGCTGCTATCACAGCGCCACCCAAGTCTACACTCGCGAAACCTATCCCCACCGCTGGGCTGAAATTTTATTTTATTTGGGTCAAGCTTACCGAGTTCGAGGCGACTTGCTTCGCGCTTACGGGGTTTTTACTGCTGCTGTCGATACTGTTGAATTCTTGCGTTGCGAAGTTGGGGTTGATACAGTCGATTTTGGCGATTCCCTACGGGATAGCTACGCTTCACGGACGAGTACCGCAAAAGTCAAATTAACCCGCACCTGGGCTGGACTCTATAAATGCCTGGTGCAAGTTTGCCTGGAACTAGGCGCCAGCCAACCTGAATATTACGCTAAGGCTCTGGAATACGCCGAACGCCACAAAAATCGGAATTTGGTAGAACTGCTGCTTAAATGCCACTTGACTCCGAAAGCCGAAATTCCTGCAGCGGTGCGAAGCGAGTTGGAGTCGCTGCAACTGGAAATAGCGGGGGAACAGCGGCACCAAGAAGAGGGAGAACCTGAGCCGAACACGACTTTGATTTCTGAGGGCGATAGCCAAGGTTTGAACAGCGGTTCTCTAATGCCGAACTTGGACTTCATGCACTTAAATCAATTGTGGAAGCAGTTTGATAGGTTGATTGCGCGGGAGGTGCAGGCAAACGACCCTTTCTTCAGCCTAGCTCACAAAGTTGAACCGATCGCTTTTGAGCAAATTCGCCAATTGTTGCCTGATGACAATTGCGCTGCTGTGGTGTGGGCGAGTTTGGGGGAGTTGCTGGTTGCTTTTGTGGTGGTAAAGAGTGCACAATATCCCGCCGTTCACCTGTGTTCGGCGGAAAATGCTTTGGCTGCCGAAAGTTGGGGCCAGGAGTACCTCACCGCTTATTCTGAACAAAAAGGTCGCTGGATCAATCATCTGCAGACTCGCCTCAAACGCTTGGCTACGATGCTGGAAATCGATCGAGTGGTGGCGCTGATTCCCGATAATTGCGATCGGCTGATTTTTGTGCCGCACCGATTTTTGCACGCTTTGCCACTCCACGCTTTGCCTCTGGCGGGGAGAGACGGATTTGAGGATGGTGGGGGAATTTTTAGGTCTGGGTGGAGCGATCGCAGCGGTTTTGAGGTGGAAACCTACAGCCTTTCGGATTTTTCTCAAAGTTCGTCTTTTGGCGACGTTGCAGCGCCTGCTACTTATTTGATCGATCGATTTCCCGGAGGAATTCGCTATGCTCCTAGCTGTCAGCTATTGCTGTTGAGACAAAGTGCACACGGAGCGGCTATTGGTCGGTACAGACCCCGTTTGCAGCAGCTTTTGGCCATTCCAACTTTCACCAGAGATGCGTTCTACAGCAACATTGAAATCGGCACTATTTCCCAGTATTTTGCCAGTACAGAAGTTGTGCGCCATAAGCCGGCAATTAAAGAGGCTTTTTCCCCAGAAATGTCTGCTAATAATGGGGAGTTGCCCCAACAAATAGGGCATTTGCAGCAGAAGAAATGCGCTCATTTTGCTTGTTTTAGTTTGCTTAATTTGGCTTGGCCACTGAAATCCGCAGTGTTTTTGAGGAATGATTCTCTGAGTTTGGAGGAAATTTTAAATCTGGATTTTAGACAATATTTTTTAGTTACTTTATCGGGTTGCGAAATTGCCGCTGGCGGAGTTAGCGGTGCTGGAGGAGATTTTGTGGGTTTGTCGGCGGGTTTGTTGTATGCTGGCACGTCTAGTGTGGTTAGCAGTCTTTGGAAGGTGAACGATGTTTCTACGCTGCTGCTGACGAGCAAGTTTTATGAAAATCTGGGACGGTTTTCTCGGTTGCAGGTGGGAGATGTGGCGATCGCACTCTTGGACGCTCAAAGGTGGCTGCGGGATTTGACTAGCGAGGAATTGGAGGTGTTGTTGGCGGATTTTCAACCTCAAATTTCGCAAATGTTCGATCGGCTTTCTCAAAGTTCTCGCCTGATTGCGGAGGCTTCTTTGCAGCAAATTCGCAACCGCAAACCCTATCCTTTTGCCAATCCTTATTATTGGGCGGCTTTTACTGCGGCTGGGGTTTAGTGATTAGTTATTAGTGATTAGTGATTAGTCATTAGTCATTAGTCATTAGTCATTAGTCATTAGTCAACAGTCATTAGTCATTAGTCATTAGTCAACAGTCATTAGTCAACAGTCATTAGTCATTAGTTATTAGTCATTTAAAAACCAGGGCGGTTTCATTCTCAGAAAAACCAGGATTTTGTAGGGGCGGTGCCCCCGTGCCCGCCCAGGCCCAGACACGATAAATTGGGCATTTCAGCGATCGGGGCAACCACGGGGGGTTTGCCCCTACAAAAGAATGAAACAGCCCTGATTTAAAAACCCGACACTAACAACTTATTTAAAGTTATCAGTGTCGGGCACAAATTCAACAAATTACCAGCAAAAGTTTAGGACTTTTTGCCGAAAACTTGTTCTTTCAAGGCTTGAATTTCTTGACCTAATTGTTGCCGATTGGACGATCGCAGCAAATAGCGGTAGACAAACCACCCGGTGTATCCGATACCAATTAGCTCGAATGTCGGTGCTAGCAGGGGGATGTCGTTGAGTTCATCTATTACGCCCAAAAGCACTTTCAAAGAGACAATCGAGGCTATAATTACACCGATAACAGTCAGGGGACTTTTGTACTGTTCGTAAAAGCTGCCGATGTAAGCGGGAAACTCGGACAAAATTGAGATAATTTGTTCTTTGATCTGCTGGGCCTGACTTGGCGGTTCGTCGGTAATTATGACTTTTGTGGTATCGCTGGAACTGTCTGCTTCATTTCCGGCAGGAATTTCGGTGATGATAACGGTTGTTTCTGGTTCGTTTGATGAAGTCATTTCTCCACTCGCAATAGTTTTTTGCTGGTTGGCGGCAGGTATTTCAACTGCTGCTGCGGCTGTTTCAAGAGCCGGTATTTCGACTGCTGCAACCTCCCCGTCGGTTGGTTCAAGAGCCGACACTTCGCCTGTTTCTGTAGTCGGTATTTCGACTGCTGAAACGGGCGCCGCCACTGCTTCAGGAGCCGATATTTCGACTGCTGAAACCTCTGGTGCTGAAGTCGGTATTTCGGCTGGTGAAACGGACGCTGCCGGCTGTTGTGCGACAGAAGTTTCGGTTGCAGTTTCCGCGTTTTGCTGTTCTGGGGTTGGAGTTTCGGCCGCCACACCAACACCAGGCAAATTCAAGTTGCTAATGGCATCAAGCAAACGGGTTTTAGCCGTTCCTCGCTGGTGAAGGATTACCCAAGATTCTATCAGGTCGGGGCCGTGCATTGCACCTGTCAGAGCGGCTCTGAGCGATCGCATAATTAGCCCTTTGTTAAGATTTTTCTCTTTACTGAGCTTTTTAGTGATTTTCTGAGCTTCCGCTGATGTCAGGGATGAATGACTTTCCATCGCTTCTACAACTGCTTGTAAAGCCTGTGCAGCCCCTGGTTGCTGCAATTGTGCGAGTGCTTCTTCTTCGTATTCCACCGTGGTGGAGAAGAAAACCTTGCACATATCCACAGCATCGGTTAAGCGAACGAGACTCGGGCCGATTAAAGCAGCTATTTGTTCGAGCCAGGGGCGATCGGCCTCTGAGTCAAACTCATAACCGCCTTTCTGCCACCAATAAGGTATCAGCAAATCTGTCA
This sequence comes from Microcoleus sp. B4-C1, assembly GCF_036705285.1. Taxonomy (NCBI): domain Bacteria; kingdom Bacillati; phylum Cyanobacteriota; class Cyanophyceae; order Oscillatoriales; family Microcoleaceae; genus Microcoleus; species Microcoleus sp. B4-C1. Next base: position 122,766 of record NZ_JAUBUC010000003.1, read on the forward strand.
ATTGCGGCACTGGCATTTTGTGCAGGTATTGACTGTTAAGCCAATTGAGTTTATCCCAATCAAATTTTGCGCCCGCTTTGTTGACTCGATAGAATGTAAATAATTCTGCTGCTTCCGACAGTGTAAATATTTCCTGCGTTGAATCCGGCGGAGTCCAACCGAGCAAAGTCATGTAATTAACTAAAGCTTCGGGCAGGTAGCCCATATCTTTGAAGTCAGAAATCGAGGTTACGCCGTCGCGTTTAGAAAGCTTTTGTCCTTGGGAGTTTAAAATCAGCGGCGTGTGGCCAAATTCTGGGATTGTCGCGCCCAAAGCTTCGTAGAGCAATATTTGTTTCGGAGTATTGCCGATGTGATCTTCGCCGCGGATGACGTGGGTGATGCCCATGTCGATGTCATCGACAACTACGGCGAGGTTGTAGAGTGGTTGGCCGATGACGCCGCCGCTGGATGCACGGGCAATCACCATATCGCCGCCGAGGTCGCTACCTTTCCAGGTTACGGTGTCGCGCACCATGTCGTTCCAAGAAATTGTGCGATCGTCGTCGATGATAAACCGAATCACAGCTTGTCGCCCTTCGCCTTCAAAAGCAGCGCGCTCTTTGCTGGTCAAGTTGCGGTGTCGGTTGTCGTAGCGGGGGGCTTGTTTGTTGGCTTTTTGTGCTTCCCGCATTTCGTCGAGTTCTTCCGACGTGGTGTAGCAGCGGTAGGCGAGTCCATTGTCGAGAAGGGTTTGGACTGCTTGGCGGTATATTTCCAGACGCTGTGACTGAAAACTCGGGCCTTCGTCCCACTCCATACCCAGCCAGGTGAGGCCTTCGAGGATGTTATCGGTGTATTCGCTTTTAGAACGTTCTACGTCTGTGTCTTCTACCCGCAGGATGAATTTGCCGCCTTGATTGCGGGCAAACAGCCAGTTGAATACGGCGGTTCTGGCGGTACCGATGTGTAGGTTTCCGGTGGGACTGGGGGCTAGACGGACTCTGACATTCATGTAGATTTTTGCTTTTAGATTGGGGGCAATTTGCTGGTTGGGGGAATAGCTGATGTTTAAGACTTTAAATTTTATTATATTTGGTTGCCGAATTAACAGTTGTGCTGGGCAGGTGCTTTGCCTCGAATTGTTTGATATTCGACTATCGGGCGATCGGGCGAAAGTCTCCGGCAAGGCAGGAGAGGGCATCTTGATGATAATAGCTTGCGGGTGGCCAAGACTGGATTCACCTTTGGGACTATTTTTCACACCACAAATAACTGCTTTAGGAGTACCGAAGGCGCACCTGATAACTATTGATGCTTGTAAAATGTTTGTGTGCGATCGACGACATTAAAATATATTTCCCTATGTCTGCTGCTAAAACTGAGTTTTCCGAATCTGTTGCGCCCTCACCCAACTCTGTTGCGCCTGCTTGGCAGATTGAGTTACTGTACGACGGTGAATGTCCTCTGTGCGTGCGAGAGGTTAATTTCTTGAAAAAACAGGACGCGGGGCGAGGTTTAGTCTCGTTTGTGGATATTGCGGAGGATGGCTACAACCCGGAGGCCCACGGCGGAATCGACTACGAAACGGCGATGGGGCGGATTCACGCGGTGTTACCCGACGGTACGGCAATTAAAAATGTGGAGGTTTTTCGCCGCACCTACGAGATTTTAGGGATGGGCTGGGTTTATGCTGTGACTAAGTTACCAGCGATCGGGGCGATCGCCAATTGGCTGTACGGAATTTGGGCTGACTGGCGGCTGCTGTTGACGGGAAGACCGGATTTAGCAACAATTATGAGCGATCGAACTCAGCGGATCGAGTGCGAAAGTCAAGGCCGCTGCCAACCAAACTCGAAATGAGTCATATTTAATAAGTTCGATCGGTCTATCTGAAGATGTCAGCAGAAACAGACTGCAACTAACCTTAAAGATGGACTACTATTAAAGGTCAAAAAAAATGCAAGATGCAGGCTATACAGTCTTCATGGGCTTCGGTGGTCTCTGGATACTTATGGGAATTGCCGCTGTGATTTTCCTCTTCAAATCGGACGGTCAAAAACTTAGGTTTGGCAAATGGGGACTACTTGTGGCGATTCCGATTCTCGTGCCCATCGTCCTGGTTTTGACATATCAGATAGCCCGACCGTTTATTTCCTCGCACCTTTGAGCGCTGCTGGGAGTCGATCGCGCGTGGGAGAAATGAATTAGTTAAATTAAGTTTAGTATTATTGCTCATTTTCGGGCGATCGCAACTGCTCCCTGACCCATACTCGCAAAGCGTCAATTATAGTCGTATCATCCTCCGTCTCGGCCATCTGCAAAAATTGATTGATTATTCCTGAAGAAACAATCGGAAAAGCGCCACTGTATTCACAGCTTGCATATTCTCCGTTCTGAAGTTGAAAAAATTGTACAGTCTCTCCGAGATATCTCCAAATTTCAGGAACTCCTAAGTTTTTATAGATAGTCAAGCGATTAGTAGATGGACTGGTGAGATCGACTTCGATGATTAAATCTGGTGGCGGGTCAATTGACAAGTTAATTTTTCGGCCACGAATGCGATCGACATTTTGGATATAAAAACAGGAATCTGGTTCTGCACCTTGTTTTAAATCTTCACGGTTGAGAGTCGTCGAACCAAATCCCTTGCGTTTCAATTTTAATTCGTCACTTAAAGTAGTCACAAACTGTTTCAACAAACAGTTAACAGTTTCATGCAAATCTGATGGCATGATAATTTCTAATACTTCTTGAAAATAGGAAAACCGCGAGGATCTCTTGTCTCCGGCTTCTGCTAACAAGCTTTGGTAAGTCTGCCAACTGATATTAGATAATACCACCCGTTGTGTGGTTTTTTCTGGGGAGGAGTTAATGAGCGTAACGGTCATACTTCCCTCCCTTTTAATCTATAAAAATCTTCAACTTTTTATTTTGGACTTCCGAGAGAACGGGACAGACGGGGCTCGAACCCGCAACTTCCGCCGTGACAGGGCGGTGCTCTAACCAATTGAACTACTGTCCCTCGTTTTGCCGTTTTTTCAGGCACAATTTCTATTATGCCTATAACTTCACCTTTTGTCAAGAGGTTTTTTGAACTTTTATTTGGAAGCCCAAAATCTGAGTCTCTTGCAGCGGACTGAAGTTGTTGTCGCTCACCAAAATCAGACCTCTGCTACCATCGCCTAACACCGGCCCAAATGTCAACCCCTCAATGTTGTCTAGGGGAATTTTCAGCGTTTCCAAATCCAGCAGCAGGCGTTTTTGAGCGGGAGAAACCTCGCCCAGACGGCTTTTGAGGCTTTCGAGTGCTTCAATACGATCGCCCTTTTCCAGAGAAATCTCAAAAATTCTGATAGTTGTGCCGGTTTCCAGGGAGAAAGCACGCTCTAAACTCAGCAAGCGGTTATCGTCGATCGCCAACAAATCCACTAAACCGTTAGTAGTTAATTTTCCCACAGGATTCGCACCGGTGGGTAGCGGTTCGGTGATGTAGAGAAACGATGCTTCTGGATTGCCACTCACCGCATCGTAGCGCAAAATCCGGCACGGGCTCCCGGTTTCCAGGGAAGCTACGGCGCCATCTTGAACCAAGGCATTTTCGGTGGCTGTAAATAGGTATTTGCGATCGGGCGTTAAAGTTAAACTTTCAAAAGCGAGATTGTTGCGGATGCCTTTACTGCCTTTGTCATCTGGCAAAAATAGTTGAGGAATTGCCAGCGTTTTCAGGAGTTTACCATCGAGGGAGAACTCTTTGATAAAAGGATTTATTTGGCGATCGACATCTCCCTCAGAAGAAACAAACACGCTCTTGCCAGTAAAAGCTATCCCTTCCGGGTCTAAACTTAATTCAGGAAAACCTTTGCCGTTTTCATCTAATAAAGTAGTGACACCAGTAAAAGTAATTTGCTCTTTTTCCAGTTTACCAGATTGCAAGTTAATTTTGAGAGTATAGAAGCGCGCCGGAGCCTTGCTGCTGCGGTCATCAGAAATGGCATAATAAACTTGTTTCTCGGCATCATAAGTAATGCCCGAAAGTCCGCCAATTTCCGTCCCCTGAAACGGAGAACCTGTAGGAAATATTGCTCTGCCGATAAAATCTATTTTCGTAACAGCGAAAGATTGAGCTGATTGATTTACCCAAATAGCAACAGTTGCTGCCATCAAAAAACAGACAATAAATATAGTTGCTTTTACTAGCTTTCGCATTTTACCAATAAATACATTATTACCTTTCTTCCTCTTCCCTTTCTTCCTTCGCGGTTCATTACATCTCAAAATCACGGCTCATGATTCAGCAAAAAATTGGTCAACCAATCTTTTACCACATAAGTAGCACGACAGTCGTCCTCATTGTACCGGACGATCGCCTCCAAGAGCGATCGATCGCCAGTTTTGAGCCAATCGTCGTACCAGCAGACGCACTGAGCACCATTCGCCTTAGCATCTCGCCAGTCAAAACCCAGCCAGCGGGCAATTGGTTTGAGTGCGTAACTTTCCACCGGCATAATCGCCTTTTGCGTCACTTGTTTGTGAATATCTACAAACCTTTTCAGCACGGGTTTCCACAAATAAGCTGGAGTATTGTAAAGTTTAGCCAGCCGCTTAAAAGTCTTGACTTCGTAGTCGCAAAAATGGAAAATCGGAGCAATAGGATAAGCCCACATTAATTCTAAGAATTGCTCCCAGATTGCACCTTCTTCTGCTGCTGATTCTGCTAAAAAACCGTGGAATTTTTCCGTATTGTTGTACCTGTCAACAACTAAGACTCCGTGGAGGTAATCTAAGTTTAACTCAGGTTCCGCTTCAATGTCAAAGTAGAGTTCGATTGGGGCGATCGGCAAAAACACAGATTGGGAATAGGGAATTGGTTTCTTGCGGAGAATTGGCGCAGGTATAGAAGATGTCGCAGTTTTATTTTCTCTAATTTTTACTTCCTCAACTGCGATGTCATTCAAGATATTGTCTACAATATCTGGTACTATTTCAGATGAGTTAATTTCTTCTGAATTCTCACTTCTACGTTCTTCTCGATCGTTAATCCGTGTATCCGTGTCAAAATCCGTGTCGTGCCTTCCTTCTTCCTTCTTCCCTCTTCCGACGGACATCGGACTGACATCCGTTACATCCGTTACATCCGTTACAGAATCCGTTGCCGAACTTCCTTCTTCCCGCAACAGCGGTTGATTTAGCAAATGCGATTGAGCTTGCTGCACCACATCAAAAGCAACTCTGTCGGGGAATTCTGGATACTCAGCAAGCAGTTTGGAACTAGCATTAGCGAGAGCTTCTACATGAGTAATTTCGAGAGTTTTTAGTCTAGCATAGCGGCTGGCAGTAACTCCCGGCAATAACGAAAGATGTTTAATAGATTCGGCTTCCGCGTGACAGATAGTATACCAACCGCAAAGATTGCACTTTTGCCGGGAAATGAACACCTCTGGTTTATCCCGATTTTCTATCATCTGAATGCAATCATCTAAAATCTCGAACATCTGAGGAGTTCGCTGGTCGAGATTCACCTGCCACAGCCCTTTTTTTCGCAGCATCAGCCACGCAGTCTCTGGCATTGTTTCCTGCACAGAAGCTAAAACTTGGGCGTGAAAAGCTGCGATAATTTGATACTCTTGTTTTGGTCGTTTGCTAAGCCAAATATCCGCAGTAATATAACTCCAATTGCCAAATTTTGATTGTCCCGGCTGTTTGATTAATAAATGGGGGCGGCTGATTAGGGTAATGTTTGAAGAGGGAAGATTGGAGGATGAAAGATGAACGGGAGTTTCGGGGATTTCGCCAAATTCTGGGAAATATGGACTGTCAATTCCTACCAGAGAATTTGTTGCGGCGTTGGTTTTGCCGAATTCGCCCTGGATCAGAACTCCTCGGTAAATGCGATCGACCCCTTGCTGCATTAAACTCAATGTAGCGGCCGCGCCGGCTTCCCAATCCCCTCTAGGATAATATGGTTGTTGGTAAGTCTCGTTTTCCAAAGCTTGCTGCTGGTATGTCGCGCTGTCGCGCATCAGTTTCAGCAAAAAGTCGCTGGGGGGATCTAGTTGTTTCCAGTCTCCGCAGGTGTCTAAAAATGCTCGGAGATGGCATCGTTGATAGGAAAGTAGCAGTTTGTCAGTTATTAACATTTAGTATTCGCAAGGCATAGAATAATTAGAAGGAAAGCACGACACGGATTTTGACACCGATACACGGATTGATTATTTAGCTTGAGGCAAAAGTCAAAGGATAGAAAGTTCACACCATCAGTTATTCAATATTAACGCTATCAATAATTCGCCAAAAAAAATGACAAAGGACAATCACCGGCAACAATTCCCAGCTTTGGCCAATAAAGCTTATTTTAACTACGGCGGACAAGGGCCGCTGCCTGAGCCTGCTTTAGAGGCGATTTATGAGGCTTACAAACGGGTGCAGCTTGGGGGGCCGTTTTCGGGGGAGGTGGGGGCTTGGGTGGTTCAGGAGGCGATGCTGACGCGACGTGCGATCGCATCTGAGTTGACGGTACCTCCTGAAACCATCGCCCTAACTGAAGATGTCACCGTCGGCTGCAATATTGCGCTGTGGGGCATTGACTGGAAAGCGGGCGACCATTTGCTGCTTTCTGATTGCGAACACCCCGGCATTGTAGCTAGTGTAATGGAACTTCAGCGCCGTTTCAACATTGAGGTTTCGGTTTGTCCGTTGGCGGCTACTTTGAATGAAGGTGATCCGGTGGCGGTGATTGCTGATAGTTTGCGGCCAAATACTCGCTTGTTGGTTATCAGTCACATTTTATGGAATACTGGCCAAGTTTTGCCTCTGGCTGAGATTGTGAAAGTGTGTCATGAACCCCCCCTAACCCCCCCTTGCCAAGGGGGGGGACAAGAGAGTTTTCATGCTAAAAGTCACAAAGTTAGAGTATTAGTTGATGCGGCTCAATCTGTGGGGGTTTTGCCTTTAAATTTGATTGAATCGGGGGTTGACTTTTATGCTTTTACTGGTCATAAATGGTGGTGCGGCCCGGAAGGTTTGGGGGGGCTTTATGTGAGTGCGGAAGCTTTGGCAGATTTGCATCCGGTGTTTATCGGTTGGCGGGGAATTGTGACCGATGCTAATGCTAAGGTGCTTGGGTGGAAGTCTGGATCGCAGCGCTATGAAATTGCGACTTCGGCTTATCCTTTGTATGCGGGTTTGCGGAGTGCGATCGCCCTGCAACATGAATGGGGTAAGATCGAGGAAAGGTATGCAGAAATTTGCCGTTTGAGCAAGTATCTCTGGCAGGGTTTGTCGGAACTTTCCGATGTGGAATGTTTGCGGACATCTGCGCCGGAAGCGGGTTTGGTTTCGTTTCGATTAACTAACGGGATGCCGCACAAAAAGCTGGTTGATTTGTTGGAAAAACAGGGAATTATGGTAAGAACTATTCTTAATCCTGATTGTGTGCGGGCTTGTGTTCACTATTTTACCACTGAGGCGGAGATTGATAAGTTGGTTGGGGCGATCGCTCTAGTGTAAACTGCGTCGCCTTGAGCTATTTCAAATAGCTGGAAAATCTCATAGCGACGCACCTACAAAATTAGGGGCGAGCACACTCCACTGCGAAAAATATTATTTCAAACTAGGATGCAAGAGGCGTTAGTTTTTTGTGGGGTTTACCTTATAATATGGTAAATATGTTGCAAGCACATTTTTTGAATTGGGTAAGTAAAAGCGTGAAGATAATTTTAGAGTAATTACGGAGGGCAATAAACGATGAATTTAGAGCAAGCAGTTTTAGATAAGTTGCGGGCATTGCCCCTAGAGCGACAGCAAGAAGTTTTAGATTTTGCTGAATTTCTTCAACAAAAAACTATGGCTAAACGACCGCTAAAGAGTGCCAAAGGGTTGTGTGCTGACTTAAAAGTAGATATTACGGAAGAAGACATCGCCCAAGCCCGACAAGAAATGTGGGGAAATTTTCCCAGGGAGATTGTTTGATGCCCTCAGTCGTAGCAGATACCCATACCCTAATTTGGTACATTTTTGAACTGCCAAGATTGTCGCCAGCAGCATTAACAGCATTAGAACAAGCGGTTAACGAGGGAAATTTTATCTACTTTTCCGCAATTACAATTGTAGAAATTTCTTACTTGATTGAGCGAGGGCGTTTGGCAGGCGAGGTGCTGACACGAGTTTTAAATGCTGCGGACGATCCAAATGTGGGGATTATGCTAGCACCTTTGGATCGCAATATCTCGGCAACTATTCAACAAATTGACAGGGCAACGGTTCCTGATATGCCAGACAGGATTATTGCCGCTACTGCTTTGTCTTTGAGTCTTCCGTTAGTCACCCGCGACGCGAAAATTCAAGCGTTAACTACTATTCAAACAATTTGGTGAGTATGACAGGAAACTTTCTTCGTTCCCTACAGTAATACCTTCGGGTGCGTCGCTCCCGGTAGCTATTTCAACTAGCAGGAAAATCTCACAGCGACGCACCATACAAATAGCAATATTGTGTCACCCAACTTCGTTCCCCATAGCAACTCCACTGTCAATCTCATTATGAAGATTCTCAAACGCGATCGCCTCAACCAACTCCTCAAGGGAATACCGCCGACGAGTTACGGGTTCGATAATTTGCTCAGCGGCAATAGAGGCATCTATTTCCTGACAGTGGACTGCATAAAAAGCGAAAACATCGTTCACTTGAGCTTCACTTAAATCATACTCAATGGCAATTTGGTTTGGCGAAAAACCCTATTTCTGGGCTGAAACTACTACTGTTTGCACCCGCAAGCGATTGCAAACAAAACGGGTACGAGTTCGCCGCTAGCGCCCCGCACATAGGTAATTTCAGGAAAAGTGCGATCGTCTGATTTATTCAGCCCCGTGAACTTCATGCTTTTAGAATAACAACGGCTCTATTTTAGCTTGTACCTCTTCAATTACATCTTGAGATACCGACTCAACCAATCGAATACCGCGAGCTTTCCAGTCTAAACACTTAATTTGATCGGCAAGAATTACTCCCTGAACTTTTAATCCAGTGGGTAGGATAACTTCAAAAGGATACCCTTTTTGTTGTTTTGTAATCGGCATAAATAGAGCTAAGGAGCTTTTCTCGTTGTAGGAGCGAGGCGACAGCACAAAAGCAGGTCTAAGTCCTTTTTGCTCGTGTCCCTTAGTTGGGTCAAAGTCTAAATAAACGATATCGCCTCGACTCGGAATGTAGGGATTTGATTGTGTCACCAAACTTCGTTCCCGACAGCAACTCCAGTATCAATCTCATTATGAAGATTCTCAGGCGTCATTGCCTCAATGAGATCCTCAAGCGAATACCGCCGACGAACGATAGGCTCGATTGTCAGCTTGCCATCTATCAAGACAAGCTTCACTTCAGAACCCTCAGCTAAGTTAATCTCTTTAGCTAAATTTTGTGGAATCCGAATAGCAAGACTGTTTCCCCATTTTGCGATCGTCGCAACCATAGCCTGAACCTCTAGTTAGTGATATCACTCTGAGGACTTCACCCTTTTTTTAAGGGCGTATATACAGAGTATCTACAGTGTAGCAACTAAGAAGAGGGTTGACAAGGCGTTGGTTTTTCCTACGCCGTTGCTCCGAAGCCGCGACTTTAGTCGTTGGGCTGAAAATATCGATTTTTAACATACTGTTTCATAACTGGATTGAGACTAAAAAATGTTGTTTTACCCTGCTCTTCCGCATCCAGAAATGATCGCATCCCCAATGATTGCATAGCATTTAATAAGTCTGATGTCGATAACTGTACTGTCTTGAAAATTGGCGGCAAAGAAAGGGGTTCATTTTCCTTAGCAAGCTGAATCATTATTGCCAGTTCCTGCTGCGTTAGACGCTGGAATTGTTGGTCTAATTGTGCTTGCAGAGATTCGCTTAAAACCACGCCGTCGCATTGTAAAAACTCGGAGACGCTACCACCAAACAAGTCTTGTACGATCGTGGTGGTTAACTCTAACCAGAGAGGATTTCCTTGATAAGTATTAATCAAAGTTTCCCAAGCATCCTCATCTGATAAGTTCTGCTGTTTCAGAATTTCTTTGGCTGCGATTCCTAAGCTACCCAAAACTAAGGAATGCACGTAGTTATTTACTCTTTCTAATTTAGCAATTTCTCTCGTTTTTTCCCAACTAATCAAGATCGAGCAACTGTGGTGACAAACTTCGGCAATTAGTTTAAAAAATAGCTGATAATCTTCATATCCAGTTTTATATTGTCCCGCCAGTTGTCCGCTGCTAAAAAGCATCTGTACGTCATCCAGGATAATCAGACAGCGATACTTCCGCAGGTTGTCGAGGAGTTGGGGAATTTGGGCTTCGATGTTTTGGGGGATGTCTGTTTTGTCGGAGAAGATTTGCAGGAGATTGATGAGAGTTGAATTGAGGGTGGGGGAAAAGCGGAGACTGCGATAAATTACGTAATCAAAATTAGTTTGGATTTGTTCTATGAGTCGGACTACAAGGATTGTTTTGCCTATTCCGCTGATTCCTAGGAGTGCGATGAGGCGAGTGCGATCGTGTAATATCCAGGTTTCGAGGGTGGCGAGTTGCGGAGTGCGATCGTAGAAGCTGAAGATTTCGGGTGCGTCGCCTAAGTCCATGTGCGGTTGGGTTTGGGTTTGTTGGGGTTTTTGCGCGACTTTTGAAGATTGAGATGTTTGTGGACAAATATTGATGTCACCAATTCGTAAAACATTTTTTCCGAAAGGAGATGAAATGTTTGCTAGTAAAGACCTTTCTAGTGTTACTCGAACATTTGTTTTACTAACGTTTTGTCCTAATACCTCTGAAAATATTTTCCACATCTCAGAAGCAACACCCCTAATGTATCCTTCGCTACAATTCCGGTCTTGTGCTATTTTTGCATATCTCTGACCTTGGAAGGTTTCCCTTAATATAGCCTGTTGCAGGTCATCTAAGTGGTTTCCAGTCTTGGAAAACACTAACTCGTCGGCAAATCTTAAAATTTCCTTAAGCTCCATAATTGTCGGCTCTGTTGGTTTTTAGCTATTTTATCTAATTTTTTATGACATTATCTTACATTTTATCTGACAGAATACAACTTTTTATCATGCTGCAAACTAAATTCCTCTCCGCATGATTGTATGATGTCTTAGTATAAAAACTTAATTCTTCACACATCCTAGTTAAATTCTACAAAACAATGCGTACAAAGTTTTTATTGGTTTCAACTTGTCTTGTTTTAGGTTTTTTAGTAACTGCGCCTGTATCTATTGCTAGAGATCCTTGGGCATTATCAGGCGATCAAAAAAGAGGACGTTGCCAATTTAGTGACGGTCAGGATGAATGTGGTTTTGGACAATATCCTGTAAGAGATAGAGGAAATGCTAGACAAATAGGAGGATTTTATATAGACCCTTTAAGCCCTTTCCAAGCAGGTGATTCAATAGCATTTTTTTACAATGTGCAATATTGCGGTAGCAATGATTGGTCAGGTGTTGATTTTCATATACTTTCTAATCGAGGAAAAAATTGGATCAAGTTTCCAGGAAATGTATGTAAATTTAGGTACGGTATTGGGAAACGTCAAGGAGGAGCTTCCACTCTTGAATTTGAAATGAACTATTATTTGGATTACTAGCAATATATTTTTCATTTTAAAAGCGATCGCCCTTTCTCTAAAAAAAGCAAAGGACGATCGGCTTTTTACCTCAATATCAAGATAGGATTAGGTTCGCCACTGATTAAGCCAGCGGACTTGCCCTTTCCAGTCAGCAGATTGTGTTTCTGAAAGCAGGCGATCGAGCGAAGCAATTAGACTAGATAATGTCCAACTGTTTTGAGCAGCCAAAATGATGCCACCATGTTCGGGATAACGCTGAGCTAAAACCTGAAAATCCCGGATATTAAACGTAAAAATACACCGCCCTCGCGCTGTTGCTTCTAGCAATTGAGCCTCATCGCTAGCATCTAAAGCCATCCACTCAGTCGGTGTCCGAGTGACATCGTGACTGTGAGATAAAAGGGCGGCTTGCAAAGCTTTAATAGAGGTATCGGCATCTAGATGCAATAGCGGTTTAGACATTAGCAGCTTCAATAATTTGCTCAGCGGCAATAGATGCGTCTATTTCTTGATGGTGAGCCGCATAAAAAGCGAGAACATCGTTCACTCGATCTTCACTTAAGTCATACTCAGTGGCAATTTGGTTTGGAGAAAAACCCCATTTCTGCGCTGCGATGACTACTGTTTGCACCCGCAACCGAGTGCCGCGCAAAACCGGAACGAGTTCGCCGCTAGCGCCGCGCACATAGGTGATTTCAGGAAAAGCCGGATCGTCATTCCGCTGCTTGAGAGTAGCGACTTTTTCGGCTACAGCCCAGAGAATAAACTGATCGAAGGAAATGCCTTGGAGTGTGGCCAATTTTTCAGCTTCTTGCTGTAACTGAACGGGTAAGTTTAAGGCGTAGGATGTCATTGATATAACTTCCGTTTGCTAAGAGAATGGCAGATGGGGCGGTGGTTGAGTTTAACAGTGTCTAAATTTTTCAAATCTTGGAAAAACTTTAGTTTTCATCTTAACGCAATATCTCTAGGGGGTGTTGCGTAATTCCTAAGAATTCATAGCTGCTTGTAAAAAAGTCGATCGCCCTTTCCCTAAAAACACCAAAGGACGATCGCCCTTTTCGCCCAAACTTCGACCTACGCACCCCAAAAAAAGAAACCGGGTTTTTCACTAAATCTGCCATTTCCATGCAGTATCTTCGCAAAAAACCCGGTTTCTGAGCTCTCAGGCCTAAGTCCTAATTAATGACTGTGCCCGTGCCCGCCATGAGAATGTCCGTGATCACCATGAGAATGCCCACCGTGAGAATGTCCACCGTGATTGTGTCCGTGATCGCCATGAGAATGCCCGTGTTCCCCGTGAGAATGGCTGTGCTCGCGGTGCGCCACAGCCAAACTCGGATTAACAGCGATCGCAGTTTCACTCAACAACGCTTCAATCTGCGGATTTGCCCACTCAGCCGCCATTTTCAGAAACTCTGGATGGTCGTTAACGCAAGGTAATTTGCGGTAAGTAACTCCTTGACGCTGTTTCTGCAAAGACTCAATAACATGGTCAACATCTAACAATGTTTCGTGATTTTCTGTCGCAAATCCGATCGGCATAAAGACGATCGCAGTTGCACCCAAATCAATCAAATTCTTCGCAGCCAACGTCGCATCCGGCTGTGTCCATTCAATCAGTGGCGTGTCGTGATTCAGCCAACCCACCGAAATCAAAGGATAGCGATACATCAAACGTTCCCGCACGCGATCGTACAAAGCTTGACTTTCCACAATACCCGAAGTAAAGCCCTTCGCCTTGTGCGGACAACCGTGATTCATCAGCACAATCCCAATCTGAGAAGGCAAATGCGCTACAGCTAAATCGTTCTTAATTTCCTGTTCAACCAAATCCGCCATTAGCTGGATGTAAGCAGGTTCATCGTAAAAAGAAGGAATGTAGCGTTGTCCTTTTACCCAATGTTCCTTACCATCAAAGGTTTGTGCTAAAGCTTTATTCACCTGTTCGACTGCAATGCCACTGGTGAAAACAGAATCAACTACCAACAGCGGATAAATCAGAATTTTGTCAAATCCTTCTGCTTGAATTTGCGGAATTACTTGTTCCGGCAAAAACGGCGCGCAAAAGTTAAAAGCTTTGAACACTTTTACTTTATCGCCCCATTTCTCCTGTAAATTCTTTTCAATCCCAGCGCGCTGCTGTTCAAAAATTGCATTGTGCGGCGAAACGAATTGACCGTGTTGGTGACTCCACTCGTGCAAGTCAAAGATTGCTAAAATCTTCGCCAGCGGCGGATAAATCCAAAGCGGTACTGGCGCAAACTTTGCCGTAAGCAAATTTAAAGCTTGTTCGTTGTAGTTGGCAAAATCGTCGTAGCTTTCGACTTCGCCATAACCCATCAGCAATACAGCAACGCGATCGTTACTTGCGGGTGCTGCAGATGTTTTGAAATCGATTTTTTCTGGAGAAGCAACCACTTTGTATTCCTCAATTTTATTTATTCTAAGAGATCCAAACAGGATGAAGGGTGAATCGGAGATTTTTCATTGTGTGCGATCGATCGCACGACTGACGTGCGCGGGGCTGATTCCCGGTTTCTGCGCCCATACTTCCCGGTTAAACCTCTTATTTATCCTAGAAACCGGATTGATGGGCATCAGTCCTAAGTAGGTTTTTTGACCAAGAATTTCAAAGGTGGTACCCGCCACGTGATTTATCCGTGGAATCAATCCCAAATCGAAAATCCTTGCCTCCCCCCCATTTATCTCGCGCAAGTCAATCTAAAATCTAAAATCTAAAATCTAAAATCGATTGACCCTGACCCGAAATTCGTAGGGCAGCTAAGCTGGCAGGCCTCTTAATTTTCACAATCCTGTTTGTTTAAGCTTTTGTGGGGTCAGCTTCGACGCCGCCCCAAAAGTTAAATCTAAATACAGAACTGCTTAAAACTAGAATCAGCCTTTGCTAAGCTTGACAGGAGATGGGGCGGGGGGGGATAAGTTTCATGTTTTCTTAAGACTCCCTGACCTTGCCTCAGATTAATGGGGTTTGGAGCGTTCCCAGGTTTTAACTTGGGGGGATACTCTTCAAACTTGACTCTATTATAAGTTTAACACCCTATCCCCTGGGGTAGTATATGATATAATAGCTATATGATAAAGTTATGTTGCGAACTATATTAACTTTCTTGACGAACTATGAGACTGGTAATTTGCCCCGGAGTTCACGAACCAAAGCTAACCGACTGTTTCCTGACGGGACTTTCGGGGCTTTGGGGAGTGGCAGCCGATCGCCAAAACCAGCAAATAGTCGATCGTGTCAAGATTTTTCCCGCTCATAAATATCCGCCTTTCTCAGCTCTTGACATATTGCACTTTTTGTGCAGCGAAAAGTTAGCAGGAGAAAGTCTAGTATTTGTCAGCTTTTCGGCAGGAGTAGCCGGGGCGATCGGGGCGGCTTGGATGTGGCAGCAACTTGGTGGCAAAGTCGGGGCTTTTTTTGCCTTAGACGGTTGGGGAGTACCCCTGGGGGGCAATTTTCCCATCCACCGAATCAGCCACGATCGCTTTACGCACTGGAGTTCGGCAATTCTCGGTGGCGGTGGAGAAAGCTTTTATGCAGATCCCGCGATCGAACATTTGGATTTATGGCGAGCTCCCCAAACGGCAAAAGGCTGGCACCTCAGCCAAACCGCCGCCGGCATTGAGACTCTCGCACCCACAACCGCAGCACAATTTTTAGTCCACCTATTGAAACAATACGGAGTCCAATCAGTTGTTTAATCTAAATTTAGTATCCTCAGCGATCGCACCTATTGCCACCATCGCCCGCCTCGACAATTCTGTCTCTTCAGCCACAACAAACAGCATCAAACAGTGGTTGATATTTAGCGCCTCAGCATTTTTAGTCTCAATTCCAGTCTTCGTGCAAGCACCCTTAGTGCGTTTATATCCAACCATCAGTTTGCTGTCAACTATCCCCTGGTTCGTTTTGAGTTTAATTCTAATTTTCCGCCCCAAAACACAACTTTGGGGAGATTTATTATTAGGATTTGCCGGATGCTGGCTGGCAGGTTCTATCTATTGGGGCTGGTTTAGATGGGAACCAATTTTACATCTACCTATAGAAGCAATTGGCTTGCCTTTTGCTATTTGGTGCTTGGGCAAATCTTGGGGAAAAGTTGGCAGCTATTTTTACTTGGGTTCCCTATTTGGCACTGCTATTACCGATTTATATTTTTATTTAACTGGGTTGATGCCCTACTGGCGGCAAGTGATGCACGCGGAACCGGAATTAGCTATGCCGATTTTTCAAAGTGCGATCGGTCAAATCGAAACTCCTTGGGGCATAGGCTGTGCTTTAGTTTTAATCGCTGTGTTGCTAACAGTCGGTTTGCTGAGTTTGCGCGATCGAGAACTGCACTGGCGCGCTTTCAGCGGCGCGGTGTTAAGCACGCTTTTGGTAGATGGTTTATTTTGGTTGGCTGCTTCTGCTGCTTAAGATTTATGATTAGTTTTTATGTTGGTATTTTTTGACTGCAGATGTGGGCAAATTGACGCAGATTAACGCAGAATTTTTTGAGGGATGTAGTCTTGAGATTCCTGACTTTTTAAAGAAGTCGGGAATTTTGGTATTTACTGAACAATTATGAGTTAAAATCTAAAATCTAAAATCTCAGAATCCCAAATCAATATCATGTCTTTCATTTCAATTCGCGGTGTAGAACATTATTACGAGTGGATAACGGCAGATAACAGTACCCAACCCAGCGGGAAACCAGTGATGGTATTTCTCCACGGCTGGGCGGGATCAGCGCGCTACTGGGAAAGCACGGCACGGGCTATTGCTGATGATTTTGATTGTTTGCTCTACGATATGAGAGGTTTTGGTCGATCGCCCTTGCCGAAAGAGCCTCCTGAGTCCAGCTACGAACTCGAAACCTACGCCCGCGACTTAGCTGAATTATTAGAATCTCTGAATTTAAGCCGCGTCTTTCTCAATGCTCACTCCACAGGAGCATCAATTGCTACTTTATTTCTCAACCTTTACCCCGAAAAAGTAGAAAAAGCAATTCTCACTTGCAGCGGGATTTTTGAATACGATGAAAAAGCCTTTACAACTTTTCACAAATTCGGTGGCTATGTGGTAAGATTTAGACCCTCTTGGTTGGCATCGATTCCCTTTGCCGATCGGCTATTTATGGCCCGGTTTTTGCGCCGTTCCCTGCCCACAGAGGTCAGTCTGGCGTTTCTCAAGGATTTTTTAATGGCAGACGAGCAAGCTGCTATAGGTACAATGGTGACGGCAGTCAGTAAAAGAGCAGCCGAGGAAATGCCCCAAGAATTTGCGCGGCTGAGTGTTCCCACACTGCTTGTGGCCGGAGAATTTGACCAAATTATTCCCGCCGCCATGGGAGAGCAAGCAGCCTCCCTCAGCAAAAAAGTAGAATTTGTTATAATTCCGAATACGGCTCACTTTCCGATGCTGGAGGATGCCGCAACATACTTGCAGCGAATTCGAGACTTTTTGCCAGCAGCGGCTTAGCTGAGTTATTGTTCATCTAATGTACGATCGGACACGCAAGCTTTGAGAACGGCTTTTGCTCCGATCTTAATTTTTAATTTCTAATTTCTTAAAGCGAAAGGTGGTACAATGAACGACCTCGACCAATACTATAAAGTGCTGGGACTGTTGCCGGGAGCTTCCAGAGAAGAAATTAGCCAAGCCTACAAGGATTTAGCGTTCATTTGGCACCCCGATCGCATCCCCAAAGACAATCCCAGACTACTACAGAAAGCTGAAGAGAAGATTAAGGAAATTAATCAAGCTCGCGAACAATTGCGATCGATTCAACCAAGAGGTCAGAATCAAAACGTTCAGCACAAACATACTCAGCACAAACACACCCAGCAACAAAACACCCAGCACAAACATACCCAGCACCAAAACACCCAGCAACAAAACGCTCAGTACAGAAACACTCAGCAACAAACTACCCAGCAACAAAACGCTCAGTACAGAAACACTCAGCAACAAACTACCCAGCAACAAAACGCTCAGTACAGAAATACTCAGCAACAAACTACCCAGCAACAAAATACTCAGTACAGAAACACTCAGCAACAAAACACTCAGTACCAAAACGCTCAGCAACCCAATACTCAGTACCAAAACACTCAGTACCAAAACGCTCAGCAACCCAATACTCAGTACCAAAACGCTCAGTACAGAAATACTCAGTATCCAAACACCCAGCAGCAAAACACTCAGCCACCACCGGCCACCCCAAAAGAACCCCGCTACTCTTCTGAACCCTCTTCAGGGAAATATCCTGGAAATTATGCGGGAAACTATGGGGGAAACCCTGCAGGGCCCTATTCAGAGGCGTCCCGCTACCAATCGCAGCCGCCGCCATCTCAGTCTTACCGCCAAGCTGGGCCCCAAGCTCCCGATTTGAGCGGTTCCAACTTCAAAGGAGCTTCCTTAAAAGAAAAGGATTTTTCAGGGAGAAACTTGAGCAATGCAAACCTGAGTGAAGCCGACTTAAGTGATGCTTTTCTACACAACGTCAATCTCACAGGCGCGAATTTGCACCAAGCTAACTTGTTCAGGGCTAATTTGTTAGGGGCTTGTTTGATCAATGCCAACTTGAGAGAAACCAACTTAATCGGAGCCGATTTGAGCGGTGCTGACTTGAGCGGTGCTGACTTAACAGGAGCGAAAATCGGTTACGGCGATCGAGTTATGGTCAAACTTACCCGGACTACATTAACAGGTACAATCTTACCCGACGGTACTGTTCATAGCTAAATTATTTAGTTTTTAGTCAGTGGTTGTAGACGCGGGTTTTACCCGCAATATTTGCTGCAACTCCAAATACAAAAAAATCCGCCCTTTGCGAATTTGGGATTAAAACTTATATTCTTTCCGCTAGCACAACCGCAATAAAATTGGTTCGTAGTGAGGGCATTCGTCGTCAGAATTCTATGAGGACTTGCATTCCTCGCTGCGTACCCATAATGCTTAAATTACTTGACATGATATTACGCGATCGCGATCGCACAAACCGAGTTTTTTTACCCGGTTCAACAACTGCAACGAGATTTGTTCGTTCATCAAACCCCCTTTCTGTCTCCCACACGGCTAATCGAGATTCATATTACAGCAACCGCCAACATGGTTCCTGTTCTGTTTTTTCCTTCTTCCTTCTTCCTTCTTCCTTCTTCCTTCTTCCTTCTTCCTTCTCCCCGACATCCGTTACATCTCGCGCCAGCGAATCCGTTGCCGAACTTCCTTCCCTTATTAATTACTTCCACCACGGCGATTGCGTAACTTTCGTCCAGCAGCCAGCATAGCGCCTCCCGCCATCAAACCCCCCACAGTCATCGGTTCGGGAACCGGCTCAGGTTGAACCGTCTCCAGAGAACCGCCTTTAATAAATACAGCAGAATCTAAATAGCCATCGCCCACATCTTTAATGCGGATGCTGAGAACATTCGTCTGATTTTGCTTGAGCAAACCCTCAAAACCTAAAACTTTAGTAAAACCGTCGAGCTTAATGATGTTAGCAGCAATACCTGTCCAACTTGGGTTGTCAATATAGTCGGGGTGATCTTTAGAGCGATTATATGGATCGGGAACAAGATTATTAATCGTAACAGTTTTTCCGTCGCTCAATTTTGCCAAATTAGTGCCGTTCAGCAGCAGTTCAAAATTGTCATTATATTTATTAGAACCGCCGAACTCAGGAAACTCCTCAGAAGCAAATACATATTGAAAGAATAACTTTTGAACAGTGCTATTAGCAAAAAAGCTGAGGTTTAGCTGAGTCGTATCCCCTTGTTCACCCTTAGCACCAAAATCCGTGCTTAAATCGCTGTCCTCTGTCGTGAAGTTATCTTTCCGATTCTGACCCGGTATATCGGTGACTCTACCAGTGCTCAGAACAACTCCTGATGTCAAACCGAAGGGGTCATTAGTGAAAGTACCAAAAGCAGCCGAATTACCCGTAATTGAAACAGAAAAATTACTCAAGCCGACTGTATTAGCTCCCAATAAATTATTTTTCAAAGTCTCAGTGTTATTCGTTGCCCCTACCGAAAATGCCATGGCTGGCGCTGCCAACAAACTCAGAGCAGTAGTTAATGTAGCTGTTAAGGCAGCAGTTTTGTGAGTAATTATCATAAATTTTTCCTAAAAGATACAAACCTGATTCTCTGCACACCTTAATTTTTACATTATATAACTATTAATGTCTAGTAGCTTTACAATAACTTTACATATAAGTAGATTTACGCTTTGTGTGGTTATTTTTTTGGGTAGTTATTGGCAGTTTGTCAGCCTATAAACCTCAGCGCAAAAATACGGAGGCAAAAATACAAGTACACAGACTAATAATTTTATGCCTTACGCACTGGCAACCCAAAAAACCTGGTTTTGATACCGTTGGCGCTCTCCCAAATGACTCATGACTAATGACTCATGACTAATGACTCATGACTCCTGACTAATAGCTAATGACTAATGACTCATTACCTCGCCAAAAAAAACCATACAAGCCCCCGATTCCTGTCGTAGAGAGATCAAAATTTTTGACCCTAGTTCAATATCCCAGATTGATCTCTGGAGTAAATCTAAAATCCTTCGACTGAGTGCGACTCGACGGCGCGTCGAAGTCTAAAATCTCTAATCGACTGACTGTTGACTAAAATCCCCTTGCTTCTCCTTCGCCGCGCCGATCTGCAGCCCCTTCCAACCAACCGTCTGCAGTCAGGACGATCGCATTGGCATTGCCCCAGCCATCACCTTCGACAATCTGGTGTCCCCGCCGCCGCAACTCCGAAAGCGTCGCAGCCTCAAAACCTCCCCGTTCCACCATCAGCCGATCGGGCAGCCACTGATGGTGAATCCTCGGTGCGGATACAGCCTCACCAACATTCATGTCGTAAACCAACACATTCAGCACAATTTGCAACACCGTAGTAATAATCGTGCTGCCTCCGGGAGCCCCCGCAGCGAGGCGAAATTTGCCATTTTCTGTCACGATGACCGGCGTCATGCTGGATAAAGGAGTTTTCCCAGGGGCGATCGAATTTGCCTCCCCGCCCACCAAACCAAACAAATTCGGCACTCCTGGCGCCGCTGCAAAATCATCCATCTCGTTGTTGAGCAAAATTCCCGTACCTGCAGCCACGACTCCAGCCCCAAAACCGCCATTCACTGTAAACGTCAAAGATACCACATTGCGCTCTTTGTCAACTACCGTGAGGTGGGTAGTTTCGGGAGACTCCCACAGGAGACGGTTCAAAGTTTCAGCGTCAACAGCTTTTACCTCGCTGGAGGGTCTGGCTTTTGACATTTGGATTTGCGATCGTCTCAATTTGGCATAATTGGTGCTAGTTAGAGCTTTGACTGGTACACTCACAAAATCCGGGTCGCCCAAATACTCAGCCCGATCAGCATAAGCAATCCTCATGCTCTCCGCCAGCAAGTGTAAAGTATCTGGACTTTGCCTTCCCAACCTCTTGAGATCCGTATCTCCCAGAATATTTAAGATTTGCAACAAATGAACGCCGCCGGAAGAAGGAGGCGACATCGCGCAAATTTCGTAAATCCGAAAGTTGCCACAAACCGGATTTCGCCAAATCGGCGTATAGTTTTTCAAATCTTCGAGAGTGATAATGCCGCCATTTTTAGCCATGTCGGCGGCGATCGCCCGCGCAATGTCCCCGGTATAAAAACTTTGCGGATTTTGTGCAATCTGTCGCAATGTCCGCGCCAAATCCCGCTGCACCAAAAGCTCACCCGGCTGGTATAAAATGCCACCACGAGTAAAAACCTCCCGCGCCGCCGGGTTTTTTTTGAGCACATCCTGTCGTCGCCCGGTAGCCGTGGTAAACCGCGAACTTACCGGAAAGCCTTTTTCAGCCAGGGCGATCGCCGGCGCCACCACCTGTGCCCACGGCAACTTACCATACTCGCGGTGCACCGTATAAAGTCCAGCAACAGTGCCCGGAATACCCGCCGCCAAATGCCCGTCCAGACTTGCCCTTTGGCGCACCTTGCCTTGCTTGTCGAGGTACATATCCCGCGTCGCCCGTTTCGGAGCTCGTTCCCGGAAATCCAGCGCTTGCACAGTCCCCGTTTCGGCCCGTCGCAGCAGTAAAAAACCCCCGCCACCGATACCCGCCGAAAAAGGCTCCACCACCGAAATCGCCAAAGCAGTAGCAGCCGCTGCATCCACTGCATTACCGCCCTGTTGCAGCAGGGCCAGCCCCGCAGCGCTCGCCAGAGGGTGAGCGGAAACTGCCATCCCCTGTTTGCTGCGCTGCTGCTGCAAGGTTGGCTGTAGCTGTTGCTGGCAGCCACCCAACACCAAGACTGTTAGGCAACAAGTATAAATTCGTACTTTACTCAATAAATTTGGCAACATTTTTTACGGGTGAGGCGAGGGTTTTTTATCAGAAGATTGGGTTTAAAACCCCGTCCTTTTACGACGGCTTTTTCCATTTTCAAGTAAATTAACACATCCATCTAAACAAATGAATATGGTACAATAAGCCCGGTAAGCTCATCTAATTTGGTATAGAACCCATTTGACATCTTGGAGGGTGCGAGTCGATCGCCCGTTGTCTGTCGATCGCCATAAATATCTCAAATGGGTTCAAAAGAACCGCTATTGACAGGATGCTCCTTTATATCTTGCCCTTAAAGTCAATCGATTTTAGATTTTAGATTTTAGATTTTAGATTAAAGAATTGACTTGCGCGAGATAAATGCTCTTTCTTGAGGATTTTCGATTTTCGATTTTGGATTGATTCCACGGGTAAATCCGGGGGCTTGATACCACCTTTGAAATTCGTGGTCAAGTACAATTTATAGAACCAATTTGGGATCTTTTCCCTCATCAAGTTATAATAACGCTCTGCGATCGCGGAGGGTGACAAGGGAGCATCTCAATGAAAGCAGACTAGCTAGAAATTAGAGTTTTGAGGCCATCTTGCTGCGGGGCAGGAGGAAAAAGTCAGAAGGAAGGAGCCAGAAGAAGTGTTTTTACAAATATTAAGATGCTCCCGAAAGATCGGATGAGTAGTACGAATACTCAACCCCTGCGCTTTAAGATTGATGGCTAACCAACTTGAAAATATCAGTGAGTTGCTTTTCGGTTTTCAGTGCCGAGATAAACCAGTTCAATCATTCAGGTAACGTCAGCAATTACTCCAATCAGCTTAGTTGATTTTTCCGAAAATTAATTCACCCTGATTAGCAAGGGGGATGCGAGGAGGATCTCGCCCGGAATAAACAGTTTTAACCCAAGCGTAAGCTGTTCGGCATTTAAAAGACGATAGTAGGGTGCCCAGCGTACAGAAGTGTTTCCCTTGTAAGCGTAAGTGTTCACTCCTGACGCACCATACAAGCCTCGTTAGTGGTTTAAATGCTCCACAGCTTATTGAGTTAAAACCGACTCAAAACTCAAACAGAAAATAAAAGAAAATATCCTCATCAGCCCTCATAGCGAGGACTTCCGCTTTCAGACAGGGATTTTTAACCCCAGGCGGACTCAACCGCATTTGCCAATGATGATTCCGCAAACCGAACCTCCACAGACGGATAACACCCTAATGGAAGCATTAACATCGCCGTTACGTTTCGTTACGATAAGGAGACAGAGAGAAAAACCTCTCCTTCGTAAAATCAGAGGTAGCCATTATGAACGGTACATTTCGCGTCGGCAACCTGTTTGGGATTCCCTTCTTTGTCAACGCATCTTGGTTTTTAGTTCTGGGTTTAGTAACCTGGCAGTACGGCGGCGCATTAGCTGCCCTGTTTCCCACATTGGGCCCCGTAGCGCCCTGGATGCTGGGATTATTCACAGCGTTACTGTTATTTGCTTCCGTCTTAGCCCACGAATTAGGACACAGTTGGGTAGCCATTAAACAGGGAATTGGCGTGAAATCGATTTCGCTATTTCTGTTTGGCGGACTGGCTAATTTAGAAAGAGAATCCAAAACCCCAGCCGAAGCATTTTGGGTAGCAATTGCGGGCCCGTTGGTTAGCTTATTTTTATCCGGTTTGTTAACAGCCATAGGCATCGGTGCTGGACTCACAGGCCCCGCAGCAGCCATCGTGGGACTTTTAGCTTCCATCAACTTAGTTCTAGCCTTATTTAACTTAATTCCCGGTTTGCCCCTCGACGGTGGCAACATCCTCAAAGCAATTGTCTGGAAAATTACTGGCAACCCTTACAAAGGTGTAATTTTTGCTAGCCGCGTCGGTCAAATAATTGGTTGGATTGCCATTGCTACAGGCGTGTTCGGCAATATTTGGAATTTAGTAATCGGTTGGTTCTTACTGCAAAATGCCGGTCAATCTGCCCAATATGCCACAGTCCAAAATCAACTGGCAGGATTGACAGCCGCAGATGCTGTTACCCCCGAAAGTCCGATCGTCTCCCAAGACTTGTCCCTCAGAGAATTTGCCAACAACTACGTTATCGGTAGCGCTCAAACCTGGCGCAGGTTCCTGGCAACAGATGATGCCGGACAATTGGTAGGTGCGATCGACCTTGATGACCTCAAAACCATTCCTACCGGACGCTGGCCCGAAGTTTTAGTCAAAGAACTCCTGAAGCCGATCGAATTTTCCACCACCGTCAAACCAGAATTATCCCTCCTTGAAGTCGTCACCCTTCTGGAACAACTCAAAGTACAAGAACTCCCCGTCATTCGCGAAAACGGTGTCCTAGTAGGACTTGTAGAAAAAGCTGAAATTGCCCGCCTGTTACAAAGACGAGCCGAAGCGAACCCTGCTTGATATCCTCAGATACTTGACAAATAAGAGTTAACCCCCTCGATTTACCCTTACCAAAAGGGCGATCGGGGGGGTTAACTTTAGCTTCAAAAAAGTCAAGTCAACCACTCAATTATTAGCAGTAAATCAAACATGATTATCATAGTGTATTGAGAGTCTGAACGAACACCTTATGCCATCTCATGACTCTTGTGGCAGCAGCTAAAATAACTGTTCGGGGAGCATCTATGCAGAACAGCTACTTTATAGATAAGGTGGGCTTCGGCGCACTCGAAAGCTCAGCCCCCTATCGCTCAATTTCATCAATCAAATCTAGTATTTTTTGATAATCAAAATTATATAGATGATTCATCAGAATTTCCGCAAAAACATCATTATCGCTGCCGATTTCCTCAATACTTGTGGCAATCAAGTCAAAGTCAGCCTCACGGACTGCCTGTTTTAGATTGCTCGTCCATTCTGGGGAAACTTTCGGCTTGGAGTCCAGCGTAAATATTGCAGCACTATCAGATATTTTTTCTTGTACCATTCTTGAACTTTGTGATAAATCATTGACTTCAACATATTTATTGATGACTTCACCAGCACCCGCTGCGGTAACAACTTGAATATCAAACTTGAAGACAGTCCCTTGTCCCACTTCGCTCTCGACGGTAATGTCGCCGCCCATTAATCTTATGAACTCGCGGCTGATATTTAATCCTAAACCCGTACCTGTTTGAACTTTTTTTTCAGATGCAGTTTGCACCAATAATTCAAATATGCTTTCTAATTTGTCCGGGAAAATACCAACTCCTGTATCTGCTATTGCAAAGGAAATAATGACTGTATTTTGAGTTTCCACAAAATCAAAAGCTTCGTTCAATATAGGCTTGATTATTTGTTTTTTATTCGGCTCCACAGTAACTGAAACTGAACCCGAAGTGGTAAATTTAACCGCATTATCTAATAAATTAATTAGGACTTGTCGCAACTTGACATCATCAGTTTGCACGTATTGGGGAACATCGGGAGAGCAGTCAATAATTAATTGCAATCCTTTATTTGTCGCCGGAATCTGAAACATATTTTGCACGTCCCCCAGCAAGCGGTACAAGTCAAAAAATTTGGCGTTGAGTGTCATGCGCCCCGCTTCAATTTTAGATAAGTCTAAGACTTGATTGATCAGTTGGAGCAGGTGTTCTCCGCTGCGGCGAATAATTTTGATATTTTCTTTTTCCGGCAAACTTAAATTAGCGCTGGGTTCCATTAATTGAGCGAAGCCGAGAATGGCGTTGAGGGGGGTTCGCAATTCGTGGCTCATGTTGGCGAGAAAGAGGCTTTTAGTTTTGTTGGCAGCTTCTGCGGCTTCTTTGGCTTGTTGGAGTTCTTGTTCTGCTTGTTTGCGATCGCTCGTATCAAGGATTATGCCGTGCCAGACAATATCTCCATTTTCGCGCAATTCTGGTCGAGAATAACCTTGCAGCCATTTGAGTTTTCCCGATGCTGTCACAATCCGCCACTCGTGGGAAAATAGTTCTAGATCAGTGGCACTTTTGACAATTGCCTCGAAGTGACTGGATCGATCGTCCGGGTGCATTTGTTCGTAGAGTAAAGCAGAGTTGTTCTGGATTGCCTCCGGCTCTAATTCTTGAATTTCTCGGCACAGAGGGCTGATATATTCCATCTTGACTGATCCGTCGGGATGCTGCACGAATATGTAAAGTTCTCCGGGAACAGTGTTGGCTAATTTGTGAAACAGAGCTTCGCTTTTTTGCAAGGCTAATTGTGCTTGTTTGCGCTCGCCAATATCAATCCCAAATCCAAACAAGAAATCCAGGCTGCCACCTTCGTCGAGCACCGGTGTGCCGTGCCACTCAACTAACAAAGTCCGATCGTCAGAAGTGAGAATGCGATGTTCGTTAACCGTTTGCTCCCGCGCTGTTACGCCCGTAAAAATCGAATGTAATCCGGCTCGATCGCTTGGGGGTACAAATGTCGCTAAGTAATCCTTGCCTACAACTTCTGTGGCAGTATAGCCCACCGCTTCCAGCATACAGTTATTCGCCAGCAGGATTTTACCCTCAGAGTCGATCGCCACAAAAAAAATCGGAGAATTTTCGATAATCTTTAAGTTAAAGTCGCGCTGTTGACGGATAATTTTTTCATCTTGCTTGCGCTCCTCAATTTCGAGCTGCAAGCGGGCATTGATCGAGGCTAGCTCGATCGTGCGATCGACTACTTCAATTTCGAGAGTACGGTTGTAGTCAGCCAATATTTGCTCTGCCTGTTTGCGAGCCGTAATATCTTTAAAAACATTAAGAACATAAAGGATATTCCCCGCACCGTCAAACACCGGCAGCGCTCGCACTTCCAAACGAATATTTTTCCCGTCTCGGCGAATATCCATATCTTCCGCAATCACCTCGAAGCCACTCAACGCCCGTGCAAACGGCATTTGAGCGGCCGGGTAAAGTTGATCGGTTCCTGTTATATAAGTTTGATAAGCTTGTGGTAGCTCTGCTGCGGTAGCATCGGGCATTTCTCCCCTGCCCAATATCTGCTCTCCCGCCGAATTCATGAAAATAACTGCGCCGCCCGGAGTCATCGCCGCGACTCCAACAGGCAAATTTTCTACCAGTTGGGCAAATTTTTCTTCACTTTCTGCCAAAGCTTGAAAAGACTTTTTCAGTTGAGCTGCCATCTCGTTGAAAGACTCGGCTAATTCGCCGACTTCCTCAAGCCTACTGACAGCAACAGGGCGATCGAACTCTCTGGCGGCAATATC
The DNA here is from genome assembly GCF_036705285.1 of Microcoleus sp. B4-C1. NCBI lineage: Bacteria > Bacillati > Cyanobacteriota > Cyanophyceae > Oscillatoriales > Microcoleaceae > Microcoleus > Microcoleus sp. B4-C1. The sequence goes on from NZ_JAUBUC010000003.1 coordinate 149,863, forward strand.
TTTAGCTGCTTCGTTGAGCCGCAGCAGCGGCAGCGTTACCCACCTCGCTGTCAGCACTCCAGCCATGGTCGATAGCAGTAGCGCCACCAAACAAAGTAAAATTGTAGTGCGCGTATTTTTGTTAATTTGCCCCATGAAATCGGATTCGGGAACTGCGATCGCAATCAGCCAGTTCAAACCATAAACATCAGAAAACGGCAGCACTTCCACAAAATATTCCTGCCCGTCTCGGCTAAATTTCAGTTGCTGCCGCTGCTTAATGTCGCCAAAGCCCCCGAAGTGTTCGTACAAATATTTAGCTGCCGTGCGAATGACAGGAGTTTGGCTCTCTAAAACATTTAGCCGCTGCAGTTGCGGGTTTCCAGAAATCTTTCTAAAGGGTGATTCTTTACTCGAACTGGCAACCACCAAGCCCGATCGTTCGATCGCGAAAATTTGTCCCGTTTTGCTAAGCTTGATGCGATGGAGATATTGCTGAAGATCCGAGAGCGAGAAGTCTACGGCACTAACTCCCAGCAATTTACCATTTCGATCGCGAATCGGTTGGCTAGCAGCAATAAAAACAGTCCCTGGAGTAAAACCCGGATAAATGCTCGTCCAAATCGGTTTGTTAGCTGCGACAGCTTCTTTGTACCAGGGGCGGAGACGGGCATCGTAGGTTCCGGGTTCTGCCTTTAATTTAGCGGTGCGAGTGCCTCTGCCGTCTGTAGCGTAGTATATGCTCTGAAAGTTGGTAGACTTGTTCGCCGCGACAATTTGCAAGCTGTGATCCGTGGGGTTGCGCCAAATGCCGAGATATTCTCCTGATTTTTCAGCACCGAAGGATATCCATTGAATGTTTTTAAAAGATCGCATTTGTTGCCAGAGGAACTTCTCTCCCCCAGGCTGTGGCTTTTCTAAGTGTAAGTTTAATTCACCGCGCTCGATCGCCGAGGCGTTAAGTTGATTTACCCACTGGGTAGGTTCGAGAAAAGAAATCAGCTTTTCTTCAACTCTCTTCCCCGTCTCCGCGATCAATTTCTCGGCGAGCTCTTCGACTGCTTTGTCTCCGTTGCGAAAGGACAGATACCCGACAATCCCGACTACGGCGACGATTTGCAGCACAAAAGAGGCCACTAGAAGGTGACGCAGGGAGATTTTTGTTTGGTGTTGAGAAGTTTTACTCGCGAATTGGGGCAACGGCATAGGCTGATGACTAATTGCTCCCTAACACTTTAACTGTTCCAGCCTGTAATTTCACTTACGGGCGATCGAGGTGTTTCCTTCCCCTCAAAACCCCTCCCACACAGACACAACTCAGGAGCAAGCACGAGACTTATACAATTTTAGATTTTAGATTTTAGATTTTAGATTAAATAATTAGGGATGAATGAGGAAGCTCGTGCTTTGGAGTTTGCCGACAGTTGCATTATTTTTTTTAAATTTTAAACGGGTATTACGCACTCTTGGCCCAGAATACCTCCGCCATTTTCTTGCTTTGTTCGGTTTCGTAGCTCAACCTAACCTGCTTCTTGCCTGGAACCTCGACCATCGAAACTTAACATTCATCCGTTAAATCCGCTATACAATCCCTTGGTGAACATCCATGCCTTACATCCGTTAAATCCCGTACACAATCGGCTGCAGAACTTCTCTTCAACAGCTACGCGGAAAATCCCCCGCTTGTCCAAACGGATATAGCGAGGGGCGAGAATAGGTATTCTCGCAAAATATAAAGTGGTGGCAGTGGCTTTTGTCGAGCCATTGCCATCTATAGAAGCCATAGTGTTTTAGGCTCGCAGAAAGATTTCAGAGCCAATTCTCTGCTCGCAGTCAATGCTTGAAGTCAAACCAACCAGTTCAAGCAAGAAGTCAAAGCAAGTCGTAAAAGCCTAGGATTCTTCTTCTTCGCGATCGATTTGGCGCAGGTGAATGTGCTTGCGTCCCAGAGAGATTTCAAATTCATCTCCTGGCTGGAGTTCCATCTGTTTGGTGTAGGCAGCTCCAATCAGTAAGTTGCCGTTAGATTGAACGCTAATCCGATAGCTGGCAGAGCGTCCGCCGCGTCCATTGCCGTTTTGCTTCCCGTCTAGCTGAATGCCTTCTGCATCAATCAGCGCATTCAGGAATTTCATCATGTTGACCCGTTCTACGCCGTTCTTAGTAACGGTGTAGTAGCCACAGGCTCTAGCTTTTTCTTCCTTGGTAAGGTTCTCTAGGTCTTTGACCTTTTTGATCAGATCTTCGCCTTCAAGGGGTTCGATATTTTTCTTTTTAGCCATTTACTGAGTCCTGAAATATTCAACTGGTGTACGGATTTTTTCTCGGTTGGTTTTTGGTTTGACCAAGAAACTTTAGCTTTATAGCTGGTCGTAAAACTATATTACACCGATCGGCTCAATTGTTAACCACTATTATCTAAATATTTTTAACAACCTGCAGTCTTTCTTGAGGAGTAGCTGCAACCGGTGCGAGCAATCTCTAAACTCGGTAGCATAAGCTATCAGCTATCAGCTAGCTGAATATTTGCCCCGCTCTTAAAATCCCATGAAGTTAACCACACGCGGACACTACAGTGTCAAAGCATTACTGGATCTAAGTTTGCAACCTCGCTTTGGCCCGACATCGGTGAAATCGATAGCGAAGCGACAGGAGTTACCTGCTCCGTATCTAGAAAAATTGCTGATTGAAATGCGACGAGCAGGTTTAGTCCAATCTGTTCGGGGTTCCCAAGGTGGATATCAATTAGCCCGTATGCCCGCTCAAATCTCTTTAGGACAAATCTTAGAGGCTGTAGGTGAAACTATTGAACCTTTACCTCGACATTTTCCCGACGCGACGCAAGCAGAGGACTGGGTAACATTCAGTTTGTGGAACCGATTGCACAAAAAACTTGCCGAAGCGCTGTACAGTATTTCCCTCGAAGACTTATACTATGATGTCCGCAGTTGGCAAGCGGCTCTTGGGGAAGAAACTAGCTTTATCATTTAAATGGTAAGTTCATTCATTCGATCGCCAGCAATCACACATGGACGCAACACTTGTTACTTACTTTGGTGGCTGTCACTGCGGAGCTGTCCGCTTCCGTGTAGCCGTTGACAAACACGAAGCATCTGATTGCAACTGCTCTATCTGTCAAAAGAAGGGATTTTTGCATCTCATTGTGCCGCCGGAACGTTTTACCTTGCTCAGTGGCGAAGATGTTTTGACAACCTATACATTTAATACAGGAACTGCTCAACATACTTTCTGCCGAATTTGCGGCATTCACTCGTTCTATCGCCCCCGATCGCATCCAGATCATTTCGATGTCAACGTCCGCTGTCTTGACGACGATGCCATCAAACACTTTGAGATTCTACCGTTTGACGGTGTTAATTGGGAGGAGAACGTACACTTGCTGGGCGACTACAGTAATCTCAGCAGTTAGAGCAACCACGCCTGATGATGATGAGGTTTTGAATTGCTCAAACCCTTGCCTTTATTGCTTCTTCCTTCTTTCTTCTACTATAAAATCGCCCCTCAAAAAATCAAAGTCCGCAAGGGTAGCAGGAGTTAAAATCTGCTCTCTGGGGCGATAACTCCTGCTGTGACAATGAAGGAAGATGGTTCGGCCCCCCGGATTCATCCGTGGAGCGAGAAAAAAGATCCTCGCTCCCCATCGCCAGTCCCCGGATCGATCGGTGGAGTCGCTTTCTTCAATTCTAAAATCTAAAATCTAAAATCTAAAATCTAAAATGGATTGACGGACTATCAAGTTTGACACAATATATAATGATGCCGGATGAATTTCCTGTTTTAATTTTAGCTGCGGTGTTGGATTATTCGATCGGCGATCCTTGGGGTTGGCCGCATCCCGTGCAGGCGATGGGTTGGGCGATCGACCGTTATACTCGACTTGTCTTTAATATATGGAATAATCCCGCAGGCAAAATGCCTGAAGCCGGGGATAGTCCCGCTGGCGAGCAGCACAAACTGCTGCTACGAGGTGCTGGTACAATACTAGCGATCGGGCTGATTGTAGGCAGTTATACTGTCAGTTGGTCGATCGCCCAAGCTGCTAGTTGGGTACATCCTCTTTTAGGTATTGCCATACAGACCATTTTGCTGGCAAGCTGTTTTGCAGGTCGCAGTTTGAGGGCGGCAGCAGAGGATGTGCTAGCACCTTTAAATGTTGGAGATTTAGTCAAGGCGCGAGAAAGGTTGAGCCTTTACGTCGGCCGGGATACCGAAAACTTATCCGAGCCAGAAATTCTGCGAGCATTGTTAGAAACTGTAACAGAGAATGCAGTCGATGGCGTGACAGCACCGCTATTTTATGCCTTACTTGGGTTCGCTCTGCCACATCTATTATTAAGTGTTACCGGTGCGCCGATCGATCCTAACTCGATGTGGGCGAGTGCTATAGTCCCCTTGGCGATCGCTTACAAAGCAGCCAGCACATTAGATTCTACGATCGGCTACAAAGAAGCGCCATACACTGATTTAGGATGGTTTAGCGCCAAACTAGAAGACGTGCTGACGTGGATTCCTTGCCGGCTAACAGTGATTACTTTAGCCGTTATATCGGGCAAACCGATTTACATTTGGCAGATTTGTCAGAGAGATGCTGTTAAAGATGCCAGCCCCAATTCCGGTTGGAGCGAGTGCGTTTACGCCGCCATCTTGGGAGTGCAACTAGGAGGTACTAATTCCTATCGCGGAGTTCTCAAACACAAACCGCTGTTAGGCGAGCCGGTTCACCCGATCGCAGCGCCGCTAATTTGCCAAGCATTGCAATTAACTCGGTATTGCTTTCTGATTTGGTTGGGACTATCATTGCTTTTTTATACCTTATTATGTTTGAGTCGCTAACTGATGACCTCACTAGAACAGTCCAGCAGGCATAAATAACGTATTTCTGTGATTGTTCGTCCTCGGCTAAGCAATCGCAGCATCTGCTTTTCATCCGTTCCGGGTAAGCCCAGCAGAAGACAGATATAAGCCACCGACAGAAGCAAAAAAAGTTTTGACAATTCCCGCATCCAGGATACCCGCCACGTGATTCATCCGTCCAGAAATAAAAAACCTGTATCCGAGAAACTTGCCGAACGTATTTATCTCGCGCAAGTCAATGCTAAAATCTAAAATCTAAAATCTAAAATCGCGCAATCGATTGACCTTAGTTCAAACCCCCAGATTCATCTGTCAAGTCAATCTCAAATCTCAAATCTCAAATCTCAAATTGTTCGATATGCCAACAGCCAACAATTAGCTCGCAGCAACCCATGACTAAAATTATCCAAATTTTATCCCCTGATGAAGTGAGGCGCACTCTCACCCGCGTCGCTTCCCAGATTGTCGAAAAATCAGGGAATCCCTCGGAGTTAGTGCTGTTGGGCATTCATAGTAGAGGAGTGCCTTTAGCTCAAATTTTGGCAGATCAAATTGAAGTCCTCGAACAAGTCAAAGTATCCGTGGGCGCTTTGGATATTACCTTTTATCGAGATGACTTGGATCGAGTTGCGATGCGGACACCGGCTAAAACAGAAATTCCTTTCGATTTGACGGGCAAAACTGTGGTGTTGGTAGATGACGTTATATATAAAGGCAGAACGAGTCGAGCGGCTTTGAATGCGGTAAACGATTACGGGCGGCCGGAGAAAATTTGGTTAGCGGTATTAGTCGATCGCGGCCACCGAGAAGTACCGATTCAGCCGGATTTTACGGGTAAAAAGTTGCCGACTGCAAAGGAAGAACAAGTTAAGGTTTACGTTCAAGATATCGACGGGCGCGACGGAGTGGAGTTAATTAAGGGATAATACGATTTTAGATTTTAGATTTTAGATTTTAGATTTTAGATTTTAGATTGGGCACAAATGACTGTTAAACAATGTCCAGCTAAATAAACTACTTAGGGTGCGCTGTAAGTAGCGCGTCAAGCCACTTTTTGCGTCCATCACCGAGCAAAATACTTCGTTTCCGCCCGCTGACAACGTAAAAAACCCGGTTTCTACCAGAATAGGGGCTTTTGGGTAAGCAATCCTCTAGGAAGAAACGGGGTTTTTCGGGCGCTGAGCGTCCTAAGTTATTAAAAATCGGCAGTGCAGGAGTTGAACCTGCCTGGGGCGAATTATGAGTTCGCTGCCTAAACCGCTCGGCCAACTGCCGTTAAATCGATTTCTTCGACCTAACTCAAAATGAATTATAACATAATTTCTCAGTCCGTGCTAGAACTAGAGAACAAAAATCAAAATCTTTAGAGCGGCTGAGTCCCGATCGCCTGTTAGCCAATGTTAGGCAAGCCGATCGACCGGACAAAGCAGTTTCTAGGACTCGGCATAAACTTATAGGCAATGGCAGTGAATTCGACGGTAGTGCTGACTCTAATTCTGCTCGCTCTCATGTTTGGAGCAGGCGTGACGAGTTCTGTTTGGGGATTTACTATAGGTCGCGAAGCCTTGCAAGGAACGACTCAACCCGATGTTCGTCCCAGCAACAATGCTGGCAGCGGCAAGCCTGGAAAGACCGCTAGCAAAGACCAAGTGAGCATTTTGAAAGAAAAAGACATTCTCACAACCGTCAAAGCACGGGTAGAAGGTCGCGATCCCGAAAAAACGGCCGGGGCAAATACTAAAACAGAGAAGGCAAGCTCTAAACCAGCCGCGGCCAAAAAACCGGCTGCACAAAATGCCAGCGCCAAGTTTCCCCTGAACAGTCGCGACGGGGGAATAACTCTGGAAGTGAGCGCGGCCAGTCAGCGCAACAATTCCATGCTGCTAGACGTGAGCATGAAAAATGAAGGCTCCCAAGCTGTGAGGTTTCTCTACAGTTTCTTGAACGTCACTGACGATCGTGGCCGGGCCCTGAGCGCGACTGCCGAGGATTTGCCGTCGGAACTGCCCCCCAACGGGCAGGTGTTTTACGGTACGGTGAGTATTCCCACAGCTTTGCTAGAAAATGCTAAGGAAGTTTCGTTGACGCTGACAGATTATCCAGGTCAAAAACTTCAGTTGCAAATATCTGGCATTCCAGTGGCGAAGTAATATAAAAGAAGACCAAACCTGCAGACTGATTCTCAGGTTTGATCGAGAAAGTTTTTTTAGGGAGCATTGTGTCACTTTTAGGGGCGAGAGTGCAGGAGATATCTGATTTACCCGCGATGAGTTGGACAGAGGTGCTGTCGCGGTTGCTGTCAGTGCTGTTGCTGATTGCGATTAATGCTTTTTTTGTGGCGGCTGAGTTTTCGATGGTGACGGTACGCCGATCGCGCATCAATCAGTTAGTGGAAGCTGGCGACGTTGCAGCTTTAACTGTGCAATCTTTGCAGCAAAGTATTGAGCGATTGCTCTCAACAATGCAGTTGGGAATCACTCTTTCTAGTTTAGCTCTCGGCTGGATTGGAGAAAGCACGATCGCCGTGCTAGTGAGAATGTCGATCGGCTATTTGCCACTGCCAATTTACATCAAGTCGGCGATCGCCCATTCTTTTAGCATATCAATAGTAACTTTTTTGTTGCTAGCTTACGTGCAAATCGTACTGGGCGAACTCTTTCCCAAATCTGTAGCGTTGCTGTATTCCGAACAGCTAGCCAGAAGTTTAGGGCCTCCGAGTTTATTGATTGCCCGTTTGTTCAAGCCCTTTGTGTCGTTTCTCAATCAATCTACTCGATCGCTTTTGCGGTTTGCGGGCATCGAATACGATCTAAGACACCGACCGGTTACGCCCGAAGAACTGCAATTAATTATAGCTACTTCCAGCGAATCCAGCGGCCTGGAAGCAGAAAAGCGAGAATTGCTCAACAACGTGTTTGAATTTGGCGAAGTTTGGGTAGAAGAAGTAATGGTGCCGAGGCCTAGCATTGTCGCACTTCCCAAGACGGCCACATTTCAAAATTTGCTCGACGAAATGGCGATTTCTAACCATTCCCGCTATCCCGTGACGGGAGATTCCTTAGACGACATTATCGGCATTATTGGCTTCAAACAACTTGCAAAACCCCTAGCTGAAGGTTTGCTATCTCCCGACACGCCAATTGTAAATTGGATGGGTTCGGTGAGGTTTGTGCCGGAGATGATGCTGCTGGGGGAACTGCTGCCTTTGATGCAGAGTTCGTCGGAAGAAATTGCGATCGTAGTTGATGAATTTGGCGGCATTTCCGGGTTAGTGACGCTGAGGGATTTGATTGCGGAAATTATCGGCCGCAGCTACGAGTCGCCCGACAGCAAAGAAATTGCTTTGCAAGTATTGGACGATCGCACTTATTTAGTGCAAGCGCAGTTAAATTTAGATGATGTGAATCAAATATTGAATGTGGATTTGCCAGTAACTGACGAATATCAGACAATTGGAGGTTTTCTGAGTTATCAGTTGCAAAGAATGCCGGCAGTTGGGGAAGTTTGGCGCGGCGAAAATGTGGAACTTACGGTTATTTCTGTGTCCGGGCCGCGGTTGGATCAACTTCAAATTCACTTGTTGGAAGGGGCTGCGGGCGATCGAGCTTTAGATGGAATTGCAGCAGCGGATGAGGAAGTTGTGGGGAAAGGGCGCAAGAATAGCGGGTTGAGTGGTGTGGCGAAATTTTCTAGTTGAGCATATTTTAGCTAATGCCTACATAATCTACTCGCTCGAAGTCGCTGCGTACTAAATCATCTAACGTCGGGCCTTTGGGGCGTAAATTAATGCGATCGCCAACCTTCACATTTTCGTAATGTGCGTTGGGAATATATATATCTTGCTCCTGCATAAAAGCGTAAGTAAAGCGAAAGGCACTGTCAATGTCCTCAGCTTTGACCTCACGAAAGTCAGAGAGGAATAGGAGATCCATTTCTGCTTCAAAGTACAGCATCTCTGCAAATGCACCTCCGTCGTAGCAGTTATAACCAATATAGCCGCAAGTGTCGCTACCTGTGTAGTAGAGGGCGCGAGTGGATGGGAAGCTGGAAAGGGTGATAGCATCTCCTACTCCAAATACAAGGTGACCGGGCTGATAATTCAGTTGTTCAACGATCGTCCAAGGATGTCCTCGGAACTGAAATACAATATAGCTTTCGGCCGTAATTTCGATTTCGCGATCGTAGATATCCCGTTCCCAGACATCCGCGCGTCTCGCCCTACTAAGCTTTTGCGCTACTGATTCAATAGGAGCCCGAACGAGAAGTAGATTTTGGTTTCTGTCAATTGTTTCAATACCTCGGCGCTCTTCAATAGACATATCTTTTAACTTGGGAAAAACAATCAATAATTAGTCTACCTCTTTTTCTGACTGTAGCGACTGATCAGGAAGAACCAGGGTGCTTTATAATTGATTCATCAGGTCAAGTAAATAGACTCGATCCTTTATGCAAGCGCGATGAACAGCAGAAATTAAGAAATGCTATGAAAGCTCAAGAACTTTATCAACAAGGATTCGACCTTGCTCGCAAAGGACAATATAAAGAATCAGTTGAACTTTTAACTCAAGCAATTAATCTCAATCCTAGCTTTCCAGAAGCGCATATTGTTCGCGCTGATGCTCAAACTTTATTAGGAAACCTACAGGGTGCAGCAGAAGATTTTCAGAAAGCTATAGATATCTACAGGGCTAGAGGACAATCGCAAATAGCTGATATGCTTTTAGTCCCATTGAATTCGCTGCAAAATGAAATTAAGGATGAACAGGAAGACCAGGGTCAACCGGAAGTTGAGGATGAGCCGGAAGGTAAATAAGCACTCGGATGATTCAAAACTAACTAAGAATCAATTTTAAAAATTTTAGTCATGCAGGACTTACGCATCAAAACCCAAGAAACCGGGTTTTTGGCAGTTTCTGCCATCTGTAATATATTCTTGCGAAAAAACCCGGTTTCTGACCACCCGCTGCGATGCTTAGAAACCGGGTTTTTTACCGTTTCGGCGGGCGGAAGCGAAGAGACTCGAAAAAACCAGGTTTCTGGGCCGTCGTGTAAGTCATATTTAAGCGTAAGGCACCGGATCTTTCAAGCCCAATTCCTCAAAAGCCGCCAGCCGCAGCCGACAAGAATCGCAAACGCCACAGGCATTTTCCCCGCCTGCATAGCAAGACCAAGTTTGCTCCCAAGGTACTCCTAATTTGTTGCCCAATTGAATAATTTCTGTTTTTTTAAGTTCGATCAAAGGTGTTATAATATTAATAGCATTTCCTTCTCTACCCTGCTTGGTTCCTAACCGAAATACTTCCTGCATGGCTTGGATGTAATCGAGGCGACAGTCGGGATAGCCGGAATAATCTAAAGCGTTGACACCGATGTAAATACGATCGGCTTCTAGAGTTTCTGCGTAGGCAAGGGCAAAACTGAGAAAGATTGTATTTCTAGCTGGAACGTAGGTAATGGGGATGTTTTGAGACATTTCTGCAAGATTGCGATCGATCGGCAATTCCATCTCATTATCCGTCAAAGCCGAACCGCCCCACAGTGTTAAGTCAAAGTTTACTATCTGATGTGCCTTAACCGCTGCCGAAAGTGCGATCGCCCTTGCTGATTCCAACTCCCGCCGATGTCTTTGCTTGTAGTCAAACGAAATCGCGTAACACTCGCAGCCGTCGGCTTTGGCTTGATACAAAACAGTTGAGGAATCCAGCCCTCCCGACAATAAAATAACTGCTTTCACTTAAAACATCCTCACTCGACTTAGCTTTTATATTTATATCAAATTAGTTGCAATTTGACAATAATAATAGTTGTGCAGAACATCTAAATGTAGCGTATGCACTGCACGCCTTACCCTAAAAACTAACTGGTTCCTAGGCTCTGCCTGGGAACCATATCTAGAGGCTCTGCCTCGCATTGCGATAGAGAAAATTGGAGGCAGAGCCTCCGGATCTACGTTACCAGGCAGAGCCTAGTAACGAGTAGAACCAGTAGAAAGAAAATTTATCTTTTGTGGAACAGGCCGGAGAGCCTGTTCTTGAGATTGATGCAGCCAGTAGAAAGAAAATTCATCTTTTGTGGAACAGGCCGGAAAGCCTGTTCTTGATATTGGTGCAAAATGTCAGATTTCAGTTGCTAACAAGTCGTCTAGTTCGCGGTAATCGGGCAAAGTTGTATCAATTTTAATTCCCTGCCGTAAAACTGTGCGATCGCCCTGCGCTCTAGATAACAATTCGCTGAAATTCCGCGCCTTAAACAAAATCAAATCTGCTGGTAAACCAACTGCAATTCGTCCTAAATTCGGCAATCCCATTAAATCGGCTGGAGTCTTTGTCACTGCACAGGGCCAGTCTCCATAGGGTCTATCTAAATGGGCGATGCGGACTGCCATATTAAAGACTTCCAAAACATCATGATCGCCAAATCCGTAAAACGGATCGCGACAATTGTCGCTAGCAACTGCAACGGGAATTCCGGCTGCTTTGAGTTCGTGCAGCAGTGTCACACCTCGCCAGCGAGGTGTACGCTGAGATTCTCGGTCTTGCAGGTAAAGGTTACACATCGGCAAGCTGACAATGCCAATATTTGCTTCCTTGACTAATGCGATAGTTTCTGTTACTAAATCTGGCGGTTGTACAGCTAAACTACAGCAGTGTCCGCAGATTATTTGACCGGAAAATTGATGGCGGATGGCGGTTTTTGCGACTTCCCGCAGTGTTACTGAATCTGGATCGTCGTTTTCGTCGGTGTGGAAGTCGAGGTTTAAATTTCGTTCTTTGGCTAAGGCAAAAACTCGATCGAGTTGTTTGTCTAAGTCGGGATTCATATAGGCGACGCCACCGAGTATACCGCCGATTTCGGCTATGCGATCGGCTAATTTTTCGCCGGCGGGTGTCAGGTAATAGTCGAGGGAAACCAAGGAAGCTGCTTGCAAGATCAGCCGATCGCCCCATTCGGCTTGCAGCGCTTCAAATACTCCCCAACTAACGGTTCCCTGTTTGCCCGCGCTATCTATGTGAGTGCGGATGGCCTTGGTTCCGTGGGCGTAGCTGCATTTGAGGCCGAACTCCATTCGCCGGTAAACATCGTCTGCATTCCAGTTTTTTTGAGCGTCAGCGCCCACTGCTTCGATCGCGCTGGCAAAAGTTCCATCGGGATTGGGCGATCGTTCCCAAATGTGGCCTTTGTCTAAATGCGTGTGCATATCCACAAAACAAGGCCAAACTAAGCCGCGGTGCAAATCTACAACTGGGATATCTCCATAGGAGGATACAGGTTTTCTACCTACTGGGATAATTTGGGCGATCGTCCCTGCTGCAATTTCCAAATCCACCAAACAAAAATTGTTCTCACTCCCCGTTGTGGCGACAGTAGAAGCTGACGGGGCGATCGATTTCATCTCTAGAAGAGAGGCGGGCACGCGAGCATTTTTGAGCAAATAATTAGATGTACTTGGCAACATTAATTTTGTGAGTTAGTATTTTTGTAAGAATTTAGCCCAACCGCAAAAACGCTACCGACAATCATTGTCTGTTGAGCGTCGGTTGTCTTATAGGTAACAAATGCTACCTTCTCAGTCTAACCATTTAGACATAAAATTGTACAGCGCCGCTTAATCGGGGGGCGAGCGCCAACAACCCAAGCATCTACTACAAATACTAATTCGCAAATAAACCTAGTTTTCGATCTGCTTGCAGTGGTGCACTCTACCAGCTCAGCTAATGGTAATAAATTGTGGTCGTTCCACTGCCCTTAGCAACTGTACAAATCGTGAAACTGAACCATGCAAAAATTTACAAATTGCCCTGTTTGCAGCTCCCAAAAAATCAGCTTCCAGTACACAGCCGGGACAGCCCGCCAACCAAAAGAGGCTCCTAAATGGTCAGTTTACGGATGCGAAGATTGTGGCTTAGTATTCGTAAATCCCCGCCCGACATGGGATGAACTGAGCGATTATTACCCCGAGGGCTGGCAGTGCTACAATACTTACGTACCAGAGGAAGAAGACGTAGTAAAAGAAGCCAAAAAACTCAATGAATACCGACACATTCCTATCCCTGTAGGCAAGCGGCTGTTAGACGTAGGATGCGGGGGAGGTTCCATTATCCAAGTCTTCAAAAAACTCGGAGTTGAGGTAGCAGGAATTGAGCCTAGCTCCTCAGCAGCAGCAGCAGCCAGGGAATGCGGTGTCGATGTTTTCACCGGCACTGTAGAAGAATACGTTGCAGAAAAAGGTACTGACGAAAAGTTTGATGTCATACTCTGTTCACACGTTTTGGGAGCAACGCCTTTGCCTGCAGAAACACTCGACTGCATGAGGCAATTGCTGGCTCCAAACGGTTACATTTGGGTGGCTGTACCGAACGCGGACAGCCCATACGCGCGGCAACTGGGCTGGCGCTGGCACAGCACCGATTATCCCTACAATCTGATCGGTTACACTCCAAAAACTTTGGCTCTAGCCGGGGAAAAGGCAGGTTTGGCAATTCAGCGAAATTACACATACTCTTTGCCGGATGCCCTTCGTTACTCTATCTGTTTGTGGCAGCGCTATCGGTGGTTTGTACCGCACAAAGTTACCCGCTTCTTCCTTTCGGAAGAACGTGTTGAGTGCATGGCGAAGGAATTGGACTCGCGCGGCGAAGGTGAGGCAATTTTAATGGAATTCTGTCACCCTCAAAGCCTGGATTAAGACGTTTTTACCAACAGTATTTGATTTGAAATTTGAGATTTGAGATTTGAGATTGACTGCACGTCGGCGGCTCAGAATCTCAAATCTTTTTTTTTCGCGCATCTCTTAAAACTTCACACTTGCCGTTTGGCAGTTGTGCTGTCTTTGGTGTTGGCTATACTGTCCAAGATCGAACTCTGGACTTAGGAATGAGAATTAAATAACTTCCACTCTTGAAAGTGGGATGGGCGTCGGGCCCGTCCAAAAAGGACGGGCCC
>NZ_JAUBUC010000241.1:0-1163 GCF_036705285.1 Microcoleus sp. B4-C1
TCTCTGGCAGCAGCATAAGCCGTGGCATCTTTGGCTTTGCGAGCGGCGGTTAAATTTAAAATAGCCAGTTCAGTTTTCTCGGTATCATCAATGATTAAATTCCGACCCGAATTCAAATGGTCGGCAATTTCAAAAATTCTTTCGGCGCGTCGCTCGCCAGAGATATTTGCTAGTAAGAGACGACCAATTTGTAGGTGAATTGCTGTTTGCAGTTTTGAGTCAATCAATGCGTAACCTGACTGCTGTACGCGGTCGTGCAAAAATTTATAAGTAGTAATTACCAAGTCTGAGTTAATTATTTCTGATTCGGTAGCACCTAGCTCAGAAGTAGTTAAGATTAATCCTTCTTGAATGGCTGGCAATAGTTCTTGAAAGGTGGCTACCCAAGATTTTTCATTAATAATTGCCAGAGTGTTTAAGTCAAAACTATTGCCCACGCAGGCAGCTAAACGCAAAACTTGCTGAGTTGATGGGGGCAGTCTTTTCAATTTGCCCAGCATCAATTCAATGACGTTATCAGTAATGCCTACTGATTCAATTTCTGAAATATTCCAATCCCAGTTTCTTTCTTGAAAATTGAATTTCAGCAGATTTTCTTGATAGAGAGTTTTGAGAAACTGATTGACAAAAAAAGGATTGCCTTGAGTTTTACTGATTACTAAGTCGGCGAGGGGAAGCGCTGATTTTTGGTCTTTTCGCACGGTATCAGTAATTAAGTTAACTATCTGGTGAAGCTGTAAGGGAGCTAAAGTAATTCGCTCGATTCTTGCACCTTGATTTTGCAGCTCATCCAAAGTCATTATTAAAGGATGAGATGGGTTGACTTCGTTGTCTCGATAAGCACCAATTAGAAATAGATAGTTGGTTTGCTCATCTGCTATCATTACTTGTAGCAGTTTCAATGTGGCGGCATCAGCCCATTGTAAGTCGTCGAGAAAGATGACTAAGGGATAGTCAACTGAACAAAAGACGCGGATGAATTTTTGAAATACTAAATTAAAGCGGTTTTGTGCTTCGGTGGCGCTTAATTCTTGTACGGCGGGCTGTGGGCCAATGATTAGTTCTACTTCGGGAATGACATCGACAATGATTTGACTATTAGCGCCAAGGGCAGCTAATATTTTTTGTTTCCAGGTATTGAGTTGATTTTCGTTTTCTGTTAA
>NZ_JAUBUC010000152.1:0-7357 GCF_036705285.1 Microcoleus sp. B4-C1
GTCCCGCCCGTCCAAAAAGGACGGGCGGGACGCCCATCCCACAAACTTTTGGAAGTTATTTAATTCTCATTCCTTAGTTCGGAGGAACTATCGGATCGTCCTCTCCAGAACTGCATATTGTTCTGCGCTCAGCTTTGGCAATTTTCATCAAGGGGTAACTACCAACGGCTGATACTAAACTTGCCTTTATATTGGCAATGATTTCTCCCGCAGCATTGGGAACCCCCATTGCTAATAATGTCAGGGGGGTAGATGAAACTATAGGTATCACAGCTCGTTTCTCCGTCAAAGAAAGGGATCAGGAAGAAGCTAGTTGGCCAACTGCGCTCTATTATTAACCAGGGGGTAGGGAGACAATTATGCAAAATTTTCTGAAAATTTTTCGCCTCATCAAGCTGCAAACCTTCTCAGTGCTTGCTTTACCGATTATTAAATTTTCTGTAAATCTTACATTGAGACGCAATTAAATCCTAGGCAGAGTACATCTCTGAGGTAAAATTAAGTCTAATCCTTTAATTGCTCAGGCATAGTCTCATGCCGATTCCCAAGCTTAGTGAAGCGACGATCCAGCATAATACCTCTGCCGCCTCCCTCAAGCGCGGTGAAACTTACTATTTAGCGGGTAATGTTACTAGCGCTGTCCTGCGTGGCAATATCGTGCAAGCAATAGTGGAGGGTTCTGAAGTTCAACCTTACCGTATTACGATAAACTTTGATGACGCTAATGTGGCATCATCAAATTGTACTTGTGCTTACGATCGCGTTGGGTGGTGTAAACATATTGTTGCTACCCTGTTATTATGTCTGCGACAACCACAAATAATTGAGCAGCGCCCCACACTGGAACAGTTACTCGATCGCCTAAACGATGTACAAACCCAGCAATTAATACAACATTTAGTAGAAAACGAGCCCTCACTCATTGATCCGATCGAACGATACGTTAACTTAAGTGCTATTCCTACGCCTCCACAGCAACCTACTAAAGCACCCCGTCGCACCTCCATTAATCCTGCTCCCTTTCGACAACAAGTACGACAAATTTTGCGAAATGCTGTGCGTTATTTCGACGAGGGATGGGAGGAAGAAGACCCCATTACAGAAGAACTATTAGATGTGATTCAGCAAGCGCAGGAATTGATTGCAGAGGGAGATGGTAACAACGCCTTAGTAATTTTACAAGCCATCACCGAAGCCTGCGTTAAAGATTGGGATGACGTAGAAGAATATGGCGCTGAAAGTTCTGATATAGCTAACGCTTTGGATGAAGCTTGGACAGAAGCCATTTTGACGGCCGAACTAACTGCTGAAGAAGAGATCGATCTCCAGGTGATGTTAGAAGGTTGGCAAGATGAATGGGATTGCGATTTCACCATGAGCTTGAAAGCTTTACGCCAAGGTTGGGATGACCCCCTAATTCAACAGGTACTTCAAGGAAATATTACGGGGCAAGAAATAGGAGCTAATGACGCACCAGAATGTGCTAAGAACTTAGCATTAATTCGCTTGCAAATCCTCGATCGCCAGGAACGCTATCAAGAATACTTATACTTAGCCCAAGCAGAAAACTGCTCTCAACAATACTTGACCATGTTAAGTCGTTTGGGGAGAGTAGAAGAAGCAGTGGAAGCTGCTGCTACTCAGATGAAATCAGCGGAAGATGCTTTTGCTCTAGCTCAAAGTTTACAAGCACAGGAAGCCCAAGCTGAAGCTCTCAAAATTGCTAAAACTGGGTTGAATTTGTCAGGTAATTGCCTTTATAAACTGGCAATTTGGACGAGTGAGTTGGCTGTTGAATTGGGAGAAAACGAAGTTGCATTAAATTCTAGAATGCGGGTTTTTGAAATCAAACCATCCTTTGCCGATTATCTTTTAGTGAAGGAGTTTGCAGGAAACAGTTGGTCAACTGTGAAAGCAAATTTGTTAGCAACTCTGAGAAGTGATAGAAGTTGGGGAGTTTCTGAAGCACAGGTTGATATTTTTCTCTATGAGGGACTTATTGAAGATGCGATCGCTGTTGCTGATGGCTTGAGTGGCTACGAATCGGCACTGATTCACCGAGTAATGGGGGCTGCGATCGCCCACCGCCCCGATTGGACGATCGCCAATGCTTGTCGGCTTGCTGAATCGATTATGGATCGGGGGAAATCAGAGGACTACGATCGTGCAATTAAGTGGTTGGAAAAAGCCCGCGCTGCCTATTTACAAATGGGGCAAAATCTTCAGTGGTGTGCTTATCGTTCTCAACTTATGCAAATACACAATCGGAAGCGGAAATTAATGGGAATGCTGAAGAGTCCAGATTTAGATTGAGGCGGAATTTTACCGTAAACCGGAACAAGTGAAAGCGGCCCAATAAAAAGGGTCAGCAAAAGGGAAATCTAAGCAACTAATTATTTCCAGTCGTTGCAAAGTTTTGTAATTGCGTGTTGCTGTTTCAGCCCGCTTTTCTTCCTCTTGTAGCCATTGTAGGTAGTCGGGGGAACCTTCTGGATAGGAATTACGCTGGTTTTCTGCAAACCGGCGATCGCCCTCCGCCTCTTCAAATTTGCGATCTAATAAATCAGCAAGTTGGGGAGAATAGCAAGCGACAAATTCCGATCCAGAGAGCGATCGCAAATTTCTTTGTGCTTGCTGCAATGCTTTTGGGCGACTACTTCCTTCCTGCCGAAGTTTGTGATAAAAAATTGAAAATAACGCTGTTGCTAAATCATCTACAGCCCACAGCGTGCTCACCACACTCCGAGCACCCGCACATAAAAATCCCGTCGATAATGTCAAAATATCATCAGTAATTTCCGTAGTTCCTAACCCAGTTTCACAACAGGATAAAAACACATCAACTAGATGAGGAAGCCGCCATCCTGGTGTCATTAACTGCCCCAAAGTAATGCTACCATCTGCCAATTCCAGTCTGGATTCTAACGGATTATCAAGGCGAGATTGAGCATGATGGCTAGAGATAATTCCCTGGACTTGTAGAGAAAGTTGCCGATAGTTGCTGACCGTTGCTTGGCTACGTCCTCGTAAGTGTTGTTCATTGCGAATATTATACAGTTTGGCAATTTGTTCACCCTCAAAACTTGCACAGGGTAAATCTTCCGTTGCATCTTCCACAATACCATACATTAGTCGATCGTTGACAGGTGGACGTTTGTGGCAAAATTCTAAAACTTGACAACTAGGACTGTAACGAATTAGAAATTTATCTCCTAAATATTGACCATTTTCTAAGGGTAAAGCAGCAAAAGGAATTTGGTGTAGGCAAAGGTGAGGAACAATAATCAGTTCCTCGATATTATTAAGGTACTGACTAATCAGGTTATCGATTTGCAGGCGGCGGGAAAGTTTCGCTAAAAACTGCGTAATTCGATTTCTCCACTTAGCTTTACATTGTAATTGCTCTTGGGGTGATTTACTTGAATCGCCAGAATCAAAATATGGTTTTAGCCAATTTTCATTAATCCATTTTTGTAAGTTTTTTCCGCGTTTTCTGGTTATTTTGTACAAATTAAGTTCGGCTTGTCGCAAAACAAATATATATGTATCTTCCTCAGTAGTGTAAAAATTAAGTATTGCTGTAGTAGGGCGATCGATGAGTTCTTGAATCGCGGTTAAATTAGGGGGACTGACTTGAATTTCGCCCGCTAAAACCGGATCTAAACGTCTTAGTTGTTCCCAAATTTGTTGTTTTTCACTTTCTAAACCTTGGATATTTTCACTAATGGCTTCTAAAGCTGCTCTATTGCGTGTACAATCCATATCAATTAGATCCTTAGCTCTAACTGCAATTAACTTCTGCTTTTTACTTGATTTATTTAAACCGGAACGTTCGCAATCTATCTGTCGTTGAATTCCTTCAAATTCTGCTAAATATTCTTCTACTTCAGAAGGTATATCTCCCTGAGAGTAAAGGTCATTACTGGCAATTAAATCTACTAACCGACGAGAGCGGGAACGTTCTACATATTCAAAAGCTTGTGGAAAATTTTTCGTATTAACTAATGCTTGTACAATATGTTCATAAAGATATATATCTTCTCCTAAAATTTCTTGGCGGCGTCGATCGGTATTAGCCCAAACTCGCAATTGTTCTAAAGCTTCAATAGCAAGACAATACCCTTCAATAGCTTCTCTCCATAGTCCTAATTTGAAGGCAATTTGACCTAAAACTTGTCCCGAAATCAGACAAAGTTGGGGGAAAGCTTGAGGAGTTCTGACTTTTAATGCTAACTTAAAGTATTGAATTGCTTCGGTAAACTGCTCTAAATTGTGGTAGAGATAACCTAAATTATTTTGTACAGTTGCCCAATTTTCAGGAAAATCTTTGAGAGTATAAACTTCTAAAGCAGCTTGGTAATAGTCCCGCGCCAGTTTTAGGTTTTCGTCAATACTTCCTTGAGTGCGATCGCTATAAGCATAACCTAAGTTTAATTGCACCATAGCCCAATCTTCAGGAAAATATTTTTGAGTATAAACTTCCAAAGCTGACTTATAGTAAAAAATAGCCATTTCTAAATTTTCCACGTCATTTTCACTACTACGCATCCTATAGGCATTTCCTAAATTGTTTTGCATCATTGCCCAATTTTCAGGGTTAATTTGACGGGTGTTTACTTGCAAAGCCATTTGATAGTAATCAATGGCTATTTCTAAGTTATTATCCTCATCTCCTAGCAGACGTTCGCTATAAGCACTACCAATATTATTTTGCAGCATTGCCCACTGTTCAGGAAAATCTGAGCGAGTATATATTAGTAAAGCATTTTCATAACATTTGATAGCACTTTCTAAACTTTGTAAGGAATCGCCATAAATTCGTTCACTATGAGCAACTCCTAAATGCTGTTGTGTTTCCGCCCACTGTTCGGGATAATTTTCATAATTACGAACTTGCAAAGCATTATTAAAAGCTTCAATTGCTAATTCTATATTTTCGAGACGGCTACCATATTTGCGATTGAGGTAAGCAATCCCTAGATTATTTTGAATCATCGACCATTGTTTACGATTAAATGCTTTTTGATAAGATTCAAGACAGGTAAGATAAAGAACAATAGCTTCTTCTACATTTTCAGCTTGATTCCCTTGAGCATTTCTTAAATAAAAAGTTCCTAAGTTATGTTTTAGCAAACCCCAAATTTCAGGAAATTGACTATAACAGCAAGCATCTAAAGCAATTTTATAATAGCTGAGAGCTTTCTCAAGGTTATCAACTCGCTCTCCTGTAACTCTATTTTGATAGCCATACCCTAAATTATTCTGAATTTTTAACCAATTTTCTAAATAACTCTCTGGATTATAAATAGTTAAGGCATTTTGAGAAGCAGCAATTGATGATTCAATATTTTCGGAAAAATCTCCTTTTAGTCTCTCTAAATAAGCAACTCCTAAATTAAGTTGTATCAGTCCCCACACTTCTGTAAAAGTCTCAGAATTATACACTTGTAATCCTAATTCATAATATGCAATTGCCCGTTCCAAGTTATCCGAATATTTCCCCGTTGTAGAAAGGTAATAGGAAAATCCTAAATTATTTTGAGTGTTCGCCCAATTGTCGGGATAGTCCTCACAATTATAAACTTGTAAAGTAGCCTCTATCAAACTCCTACCTAATTCTATATTCTGTTCTTGACTTCCCTTGAATCTGCTGAGATATGTCGCCCCTAAATCATTATGAATAAAAGCCCATAATTCAGGAAATTCTTCTTTATTACAAATTTGTAGAGCAGTTTGATAACACTCAATCGCTTTCTCAATATTCTCAGCACGATTTTCTATTTTTTGACGGTAAGCATCTCCCATACAAAATTGGATCGTACTGGATTGTTCGGGGAAGTCTTCAGCACTATAAACAGTTAAAGCTGCTTGATAACACTCAATTGCTTTTTGGAGATTGTCGTCTCGATTCTCTTCAATTGTAATATAAGCATTACCTAAGCTCTCTTGAGTTTCTGCCCACTGTATGGGATAATCAGTATAAGTACGGACTTGTAAGGCATTGTGAAAAGTGGCGATCGCCATTTCACTGTTATCTAATTTTTGCCCTTGAATACGATTATAATAAGCTAGACCCAAATTATTTTGAATTCTTGCCCAATCTGTAGGATTATCCTCTTTTGGATAAACACCCAAAGCAGCTTGATAATATTTAATTCCTAGTTCTATATTTTCCGCTTCATCTCCCTTAACACGGTGGAGATAAGCCAAACCTAAATCATGCTGAATTTCCGCCGTTTTTAAGGGAAACTCTTGACAATTGCACACTTTTAATGCTAATTCAAAAGCAGCGATCGCCCTCTCCATATTTTCTTCTAAATCACCTTCAACTCTGTCAAAATAAACTAAACCTAAGCGATGTTGAATTACACTCCATAATTGCGGTTCATCGGTATCATTACAACATTGTAAAGCTAATTCATAACACTTAATTGCCCTTTCTAAATTCCTGCTACGGTTCCCAGCAATGCGAATTTGATAAGCAAACCCCAAATGGTTTTGAGCAATCACCCAATCCTCCTGGTAATCTTCCCGATTGAGCGCCGCCGCTACTTGTTGATATCCCGCGATCGCAATTTCAATATTGTTTACACACTCGCCTCGAGGAAAATATTGAATAAGACCACTAAAAGTGCCAATTACAGTGGCTATATCGTAAGCTTCTTCAGACTCTACTTTCGCTAAAACATCAGTTGCCCAACTTCGCAAAAACCAATCAAAATTATCATCTAATTTATCTAAATTTTTTTCTAAAATAGGATATACAACTTCTGCATTTCCTTCACTTGCTTCGATTGCTTCCAAAACTTCTAGGAAAAAAATTAATAAGCCTTGAGAATTAGCTAATTCATATCTAATTTGAATTAAGTCTTTTATCTTCGCCACAGCACTCCGCAGCCAGTCAGATCCCTCTTCATTTTCCTCAACCAATAACTCATCGGCCACCTCTTCCATCACCTCTAATAAACCTTCATTAAGGAGGTCTGAATAGTCATCCAAAATATCTCGTTCTTCACCTTCGGGACAGGTACGTAGCATTTCAATTAGGTGACGATAATCAGAGTTTAGCTGTTCTTTCATGTTACATTTTTTGGGTTAATACCAGTTTTGGTTTCATATCAATTCCGGTTGCACGATCGACATGATATAGAGGAGACGGCAGTCCCGTTTCCCTACCCGGATTAATTTTCGGGAGACGGGGCACTGCGCCGTGTCGAAAGCTGTGGGTAATATTCATTCCGATGGTAGGGGATTTGAGATCACAGGAGTGCAAGTATCTGTGTAAGGATTCAGGTAAAAATAGTTCCGCAGAGAGCCGAACAATATGGTAATGTAGTCAGATGAGCGAAAAGTCAGA